>NZ_JBVJIN010000006.1:0-228747 GCF_055586285.1 Actinokineospora sp. NPDC051303 | reverse complement strand
GGGGCCCCTACGAAGGAAGATCGCCGTGTGAAAGACGGGTGGGAAGCCTACGGCCTCACACGCGCGCAGCCAGCTTAGCGATCTTCCTTCTCCCCAAAGAAACCACTCCACCCCATCGAGCACCTGGCAGGGTCGGGTTCCTGCTGGTAGGTGCTCGGGTTTGTCCGTTCGCGTGATCGTGGCTCGGCTTGACCGATCCTGACCTACCTAGCTACTACCCGCTGTCCTGTCTACTGCTTGGCTGTCTGGTTAGTGGGCGGCTTCGTTCCAGGAGCGGCCGAAGCCGACTGAGACGTCTAGGGGGACTCGTAGGTGGAAGGCGGTGCCCATTTGGGTGCGGACCAGGGTTTCCACCTCGTCGCGTTCGCCGGGGGCTATGTCTAGGACTAGTTCGTCGTGGACTTGGAGGAGCATTCGGCTGCGGAGGTTGGTTTCCTTGAGTTTTTGGTGGACGCCGAGCATGGCTACCTTGATGATGTCGGCGGCGCTGCCCTGGATGGGGGCGTTGAGGGCCATGCGTTCGGCCATTTCGCGGCGTTGGCGGTTGTCGCTGGTGAGGTCCGGGAGGTAGCGGCGGCGGCCGAAGAGGGTCTCGGTGTAGCCGTCCTTGCGGGCGCGGGCGACGACCTCCTGGAGGTAGTCGCGGACGCCGCCGAAGCCCTCGAAGTAGTCGGTCATGAGGCCACGGGCCTCTTCTGTGGTGATGCGCAGCTGCTGGGACAGGCCGTAGGCGGACAGGCCGTAGGCCAAGCCGTAGTTCATCGCCTTGATCTTGGCTCGTTGTTCGCCGGTGACCTCGGTCGGGGCGACGGAGAACACGCGGGCGGCGGTGGCGGCGTGGAAGTCGAAACCACTGTTGAACGCCTCGATCAGGGCCTCGTCGCCAGAGAGGTGGGCCATGATGCGCATCTCGATCTGGCTGTAGTCGGCGGTGAGGAGTTCGGCGAAACCCTCGCCGACGACGAAGGCTTCGCGGATGGTGCGGCCAGCCTCGGTGCGGATCGGGATGTTCTGCAGGTTCGGCTCGGTCGAGGACAGCCTGCCGGTGGCGGCGATGGTCTGGTTGAACGTGGTGTGGATGCGGCCGTCGTCGGACACCGACTTGATCAGGCCCTCGACGGTGACCCGCAGCCGGGTCGCGTCGCGGTGTTCGAGCATGTGCGCGAGGAACGGGTGCTGGGTCTGCTCGTACAGCGTCGTCAGCGCCTCGGCGTCAGTCGTGTAGCCGGTCTTGGTGCGCTTGGTCTTGGGCATCTGCAGCTCATCGAACAGCACGACCTGCAACTGCTTGGGCGAGCCGAGGTTGATCTCCTTGCCGATCACCTCGAACGCGGCGCGCTCGGCGTCGCGGACGCGGGCGGCGAACTCGGACTCCAGGATCTCCAGCCGCTCGGTGTCGACCGCGATGCCCACGGCCTCCAGCTCGGCGAGCACCCGCAGCAGCGGCAGCTCCATGTCGGCCAGCAGCGGGGCCTGGCCAGTGTTGTCGAGCGCCTTCTCCAGCGCGTCGGCCAGCTCGGCGATCGCGCGGGCGCGCAGGATCTGCCCGGCGGCGAGCTTGCGGTCGTCCTCGCCCTCTTCGTCCAAGAGGGAAAGCTGCTGCTCGCCGTCTTGGTCCTCGACGCGCAGCTCGCGCTGGAGGTAGCGGAGCACCAGGTCGTCCAGGGTGAAGGTGCGCTGGCCGGGACGGACCAGGTACGCGGCCAGCGCGGTGTCCATAGTCAGGCCGTCCAGCTCCCAGCCGCGGTGCCGGATCGCGTGCAGGGACCGCTTGACGTCGTGGGCGAGCTTGGTCACCTCGGGGTCGGCCAGCCAGGCGCGGAAGACGTTCTCGTCGTCCTCGGTCAGGGTCGTCACGTCGACGTAGACGCCCTCGCCCCCGGCGGTGGCCAACGCGACCGAGCGCAGCTCGACGGCCTGGCCGGACACGCCGACCTGGGCCTCGCCGAAGGACAGCCCGATCCGCGCGCCCTTCGGCGCGTGCGCGGCCAGCCAGTTCGGCAGCTCCCCCGGTTCGACGGCGCCGCCGGTGACCTCGAAGCCTTCCTCCGCCTCGGGCTGCGCGGTGGACAGCGTGGCGAACAGCCGGTCGCGCAGGACGCGGAACTCCAGCTCGTCAAACAGCCGGTGCACGGCGTCGCGGTCCCAGTCGCGCACGGCCAGCTCGTCCGGCTCGACCCCCAGCGGCACGTCGCGCACCAGCTCGGTGAGCTGGCGGTTGAGCATCACCGCGGACAGGTTCGCCCGCAGCGAGTCGCCGACCTTGCCCTTGACCTCGTCCACCCGGTCGATCAGCTCGGCCAGCGAGCCGAACTGCTGAATCCACTTGGTGATCGTCTTCTCGCCGACCCCGGGGATCTTGGGCAGGTTGTCGCTCGGGTCGCCGCGCAGGGCGGCGAAGTCGGGGTACTGCTCGGCGGTGACGCCGTACTTCTCCAGCACCGCCTCCGGGGTGAACCGGGCCAGCTCGGAGACGCCCTTGACCGGGTAGAGGACCGTGACGTTGCTGTTGACCAGCTGCAGGGCGTCGCGGTCGCCGGTGCAGATGGAGACGTCGAACCCCTCGGCCGTGGCCATCGTGGTCAGGGTGGCGATGAGGTCGTCGGCCTCGTAGTTCTCCTTGGCCAGCTTGGGGATGTTCAGCGCGGCCAAGACCTCCTCGATGAGGCTGACCTGGCCCTTGAACTCGTCCGGGCTGGAACTGCGGTTGGCCTTGTACTCCGAGTACGCCTCGCTGCGGAACGTCTGGCGGGAGACGTCGAAGCACACCGCGAGATGGGTGGGCGCCTCGTCACGCAGCAGGTTGATCAGCATCGAGGTGAAGCCGTAGACGGCGTTGGTGTGCTGGCCGGTGCCGGTCTGGAAGTTGTCCTTGGGCAGCGCGAAGAACGCCCGATACGCCATCGAGTGGCCGTCGATGAGCAGCAACCGGCGGGTGGCGGTCGCGGTCGCGGTTGTGGCTCGGGTCTCAGTCTTCGCAGGCACGGTTCGAGTCTAGGGTGGAGCACCGACACCCAACGGAGGGCCCATGAACGCTGTCGACCCGGCCAGGTTCTCTGGCATCAGTCCTGAGGTCGCCGATCAGTTGCTGGCGGACAAGCTTGGCATCGAGATCATCGACTGGTCGCCTGAGCGGATGGTGGCGACGATGCCGGTGAAGGGGAACTTGCAGCCTTACGGACTGTTGCATGGTGGGGCTAACGCTGTGCTTGCCGAAACTTTGGGGTCTATCGCGGCTGCGCTTAATGCGCCGGAAGGGAAGCTGGTGGTGGGGTTGGAGTTGTCCTGCACCCATCATCGGGCCGCTCGTGCTGGGTTGGTGACTGCTGTGTGCACGCCGTTGCATGTGGGGCGTACTACTTCGACGTTCGACATCGTGATCACTGATGAGAATGAGAAGCGGACTAGTACTGCCCGGTTGACTTGTGTGGCTGTGGATCGGGCGCCTGGGGCTTGAGTTTCTGGGTGGCTCTGGGTTTGCTGGTTCAGGGCTTGGGTGGTCTTGCTCGATGGGGTGGAGTGGTTTCTTCGGGGCCCCTACGAAGGAAGATCGCCGTGTGAAAGACGGGTGGGAAGCCTTCGGCCTCACACGCGCGGAGCCAGCTTAGCGATCTTCCTTCTCCCCCGAAGAAACCACTCCACCCCATCGAGCACCTGGCAGGGTTGGGTTCCTGCTGGTGGGTGCTCGGGTTTGTTGTCTCCGCTCCCATCAGGCCTTACGTGGGAGGGCGGGCTTGGCTTGCTGGTCTGCCGTGTCCCGACGAAATGCCCTCGGGACACGGCAGACCTGCCAGTCAGCCTTCGCCTAGGTAGGCCTCTCGGACTCGGGTGTCGGCCAGTAGTTCCGGGCCGGGGCCTTCGAGGGTTGTGGTTCCCAGGTCGATGACGTATCCCCGGTCGGATAGTGCCAAGGCTGCCAGGGCGTTTTGCTCCACCAACAAGATGGTTGTTCCCTGGGCCTGTAGTTCGCGGATCGTGTCGAAGATGCGTTGGGTCATGATCGGTGAGAGGCCCATGGAGGGCTCGTCGAGCATGAGCAGGCGGGGGCGGGACATCATTGCGCGGCCGATGGCGAGCATTTGTTGTTCGCCGCCGGAGAAGAGACCGGCTTTTTGTTGCCTGCGTTCGCCCAGTACTGGGAAAAGTTCGTAGACGCGGCGGATGTCGGCTTCCACTTTGTCGTCGGAGCGGGTGTAGGCGCCTAGTTGCAGGTTTTCCTCGACGGTCATCCGGCCGAAGGTTCGCCTGCCTTCTGGGCATTGGGCGATCCCTTTGGCCAGGATGGTGTGTGCGGGTAGCGCGTCGATGCGGTGTCCGTCGAAAAGGATCTGGCCCGCACGGGGGCGCAGCAAACCGGAGATGGTGCGCAGGGTGGTGGTCTTGCCCGCGCCGTTGGCTCCGATCAGGCTGACGATCTGGCCTTCCTCCACGACGAAGGACACATCGCGCACCGCCTCGATGGCGCCATAGGCGACGCTGAGGCCGTGCACTGCCAACAACGGGCTCATGGCTTCTCCCCCTTGTCCTGTTCGGTCGCCCCGCGTATCTCGGACTCGACTTCCTCCGGGGGTTTGCCGAGATAAGCCTCGATGACCCGGGGGTCGGCGCGGACGACCTCTGGCCTGCCCTCGACCAGGAGTTCGCCCTGCACCAAGACCGAAACCGAGTCGCAGAGGCCGAAGATGAACTTGATGTCGTGCTCGATCACCACCACCGACACGCCGGTGTCGCGGATGGCGAAGATGAGCTGGCGGGCCGCCTCGGTTTCCTGGGGGTTCATTCCGGCGGTCGGCTCGTCCAGGAGAAGCACCTTGGGGTCGGTGGCCAGGGCACGGGCGATTTCCAGCCTGCGCTGGTCGCCGTAGGGGAGGTTGCGGGCGATCTCGTCCTCGGCGCTGGCCAGGCCGACGAACGCCAGCAGCTCCCGGGAGCGCTCCTTGGCGGCGTTTTCCTCCCGGCGGAACGACGGCCCGTGCAGCAGCGAGGCGATGGGGCCCTGCCGCATCCGGCAGTGCCTGCCGACCAGGACGTTCTCCAACACGGTCATGTTGGGGAACAGGCGGATGTTCTGGAAGGTGCGCGCCACCCCGGCGATGGTCACCTCGGACGGGTCGGGCGCCAACCGCTGGCCGGACAGCAGCACGGTGCCCTTGGTCGGGGTGTAGAGGCCGGTGAGGCAGTTGAAGAACGTCGTCTTCCCGGCGCCGTTCGGGCCGATCAGGCCGACGATCTTGCCTCGGTCCAGCCGCAGCGACACGTCGTTCAGCGCCGTGAGGCCGCCGAAGACCATGGTGACGCCGCGGGCCTCCAGCACGGGGTGCGCGGCGTCCTGCGCGAGCGCGGTCATGACCTGTCTCCCTTGGCGTCCCGCTCCTGCGTGTGGTCGACGGATTCTTGTTCGGCGACCAGCGCTTCCTCGACCTGTTCGATGGATTTGCCCTCGGCGGTCTCCCCCGCCAGTTCGGCCCTGCGCACCCGGTCGGGCACCAGGCCCTGGGGTCGGAAGCGCATGATGAACACCAGCGCCAGCCCGAAGATCAGCAGCCGGTAGTCGCTGAACTCGCGCAGCTTCTCCGGCAGCACGAACAGCAGCGCCGCGCCGAGGACCGCGCCGGGGATGGTGCCCATGCCGCCGAGGATGACCGCGGCGAGCAGGGTGACCGACTCCAGGAACTTGAAGCTGTCATACGAGGCGGTGCCGAGTTTGTGCGCAAAGATCGCGCCCGCAAGCCCGGCCAGGGTCGCGCCGGTGAGGAAGGCGAGGATCTTGGCCTTGCCGGTCTTGATGCCCATGGCGCGGGCGGCGTCCTCGTCCTCCCGGATCGCGATCCACGCCCGGCCGATCCGGCTGTTCTTCAGGTTGGCGAAGATCGCCATCACCGCGCCGACGACGAGCACGATCATGAAGTAGTACAGCACCCCGCCGGGCAGTTCGAGTCCGCCGATCTCCAGCGGCTGGTTGAACGCGGTGCCGCCGACGGACACCGCGGGGATGCCCGGGATGGCGTTGGGGCCGCCGGTCAGCCCGCCGATGTTGTTCTGCGCGGACCGGGTGAAGATCTCACCGAAGGCGAGCGTGACGATGGCCAGGTAGTCGCCGCGCACCCGCAGCGTCGGGGAGCCCACGATCGCGCCGATAATGCCCGCGATGATCGCCGCGACCAGTGCGGCGACCGGGAACGGCAGGGTGATGCCGAGCTTGGCCGCCGCCGCGCCGGACAGGTTGGCGCCGACGAACGCGCCGATGCCCATGAACGCCACGTACCCGAGGTCGAGCAGGCCAGCGAGGCCGACGACGACGTTCAGGCCGATCGCGGTCGCGGCGTACACGCCGATGGTCGTGGCGACGGTCATCCAGTAGTCGGTGCCCGCCTCGGTCAGCGGCAGCGCCAGCGCGCACAGCAGCAGCACCACGATCGAGAACGCCCGGTGCCGCTCGGAGAGCACCGAGATCCACTTGACCAGGCCGACGCCGTTCAGCGCGCCGAGCAGGCCGCCCGCCATGCCGAGGAAGGCCAGGAACACCGGCCCCGCGTACGGGTTGGACGCGCCGCCGAGGCCGCCCGCGGTGAGGGTGAGCGAGACCAGGTACAGCACGCCCGCGAAGGCGACCAGCAGCGCCAGCCAGGCCAGCGGCTTGGGCAGGTCGGTCGACCAGCGCGGGACCTCGCCGATGCCGGTCGCGGTCGCGCCCAGGACCAGCAGCAGGCCCGCGACGACCCCGACGACGCCGCCGAACGCGGTCGCGCCGTCGGCGGAGGTGGCCGCGCCGAGGCCGCCGCCCAGGCCGATGATGAACACGGTGGTGACCAGGGCGATCGCGAACACGCCCCAGCCGAGCGCGCGCAGCACCCGGCCGCGGCCGGGGATCTTGGGGACGAGGGCGACCGCGACCGCGACCGCCCCGAACAGCAGCAGGTGCAGTCGGAAGCCGGTGACCTGCAACGGCGCGTCGAAGAACTGGAGGGTGGCCAGTTCCGGGTAGGGACCGTCGTTGAACCGGAAAGTGACCCAGGGAAGCAGGGCGGCGACGATCGCCAGGAGGCCGCCGACCACGGACAGCGGCTTGGCCGCCGCCGGTGCGGGGACCAGGCTGCCGCTGAGCTTCCTCGCGGTCTGGACCGAGGAGACCATGTTCATGCCCGCACCCTTTCGGCCTCACCGAACAGGCCCTGCGGCCGGAACACCAGGACCAGGATCAGCACCACGAAGATCCACACATAGTCGTACTGCGTGCCGCCGTACATGTACTGCCCGCCCAGCGTCTTGATCAGACCGATGATGAACGCGCCGATCACCGCGCCGCGCAGGCTGCCGATGCCGCCGAGCACCGCGGCGGTGAAGGCGAAGATCCCGTTCTGGAAGCCGATCGCGTTGTCGACGTTGGTGATGTCGATGCCGTAGAGCACACCCGCGACGCCCGCGAGCGCGGCGCCGATGGCGAAGGTCAGCACGATCACCCGGTTCGGGTTGATGCCCATGAGCCGGGCGGTGTCCGGGTCCTGCGCGGTGGCCCGCATGGCGCGGCCCATCTTCGACCGGTTGACGTAGGTCTGCAGCAGCACCGAGAGCGCGATGGACACCGCGATCAGCAGCAGCTGCGTTGCCCGCAGGCTGACCGGGCCGATCTTGATCTGGGCGTCGAGGAACGCCTTGGGGAACGGCTGCGCGGCGTCGGCGTCGGGGAACCACAGCCGGATCGCCTCCTGCAGCACGATCGACACGCCCAGGGCGGTGATCAGCGGCGCCAGTCTCGGCGCGTTGCGCAGCGGGCGGTAGGCGAATCTCTCCATGAGCAGGGCGACTGCCACGGCGACGACGACACCGCCGAGCAGCATCAGGGGCAGCGACAGGTACCAGTCGCCTCGAATGTCCTCGGGCAGCAGCCACCGGTAGGTGGCCAGGCCGCCGAAGGCGCCGACCATGAACACTTCGCCGTGCGCGAAGTTGATCAGTTGGATGATGCCGTAGACCATCGTGTAGCCAAGGGCGATCAGCCCGATCGTGGCTCCCAAGGCGATGCCGTTGGCGATCTGTTGCAACAGCGTCGTCACTATCCACCCTCCATACGCGGCGGGGGCGGGCTGTAGCCCACCCCCGCCGTGTCGATCAGCAGCACTTAACGATGTCAGCCCGAGAAGGTGCCGGTCTCAGCCGGGTCCCACTTGCCGCCCGAGACGCGGTAGACGGTGAGCACCTTGTTGCGGCTGTCGCCGAACTCGTCAAAGGCGATCTCGCCGGTCGCGCCCTGGCCCTTGTAGGCGCCCACGGCCTTGATCAGGTCCTCGCGCTTGCTCTCGCTCCAGTCGCCGCCGTTGAGCGTGGTGGCCAGCGAGTTGATGATCGCGTTGGCCGCGTCGTAGGAGAACGCGCCGTACGCGCTGAACGGCTCCTTGTAGCCCTCGGCCTTGTAGGCCTCGACGAAGGTCTTGGCGCTCTCCAGCGACTCGGTCGGGGCGCCGACGGAAGTGGCCAGGTCGCCCTCCTTGCCGCCGAGGGCCATGAACTTGTCGTCGTAGATGCCGTCGCCGCCCATCACCGGGACGTCCAGACCGGCGTCCTTGAGCTGCTTGGACAGCGGGCCAGCCTGCGGGTACTGGCCGCCGAAGAACACCGCGTCCGGCTTGAACGGGTTGATCACGCCGATCGCGCCGGAGAACTCGCTGTCCTTCTCGCCGATCTTCTGCCGGGTGACGATCTTCGCCCCGAGCTTCTCGGCCTGCTTGGTGAACGCGTCCGCGAGGCCCTCGCCGTAGGTGAGGCCGTCGGTGACGATCGCGATGTTCTTCTTGCCCAGCTTCTCCACCAGGTAGTTGGCGGCGAACGGGCCCTGCAGCGAGTCGACCGTGCAGGTGCGGAAGTAGTTGTCGAACTTGCGCGCGGGCGCGGTGGCGAACGCGTCGCCCTTGGTCAGCGCGTCGCTGGTGTTCGCGGGCGAGACCTGCACGATCCGCTTCGGCTGCAGGATCGGCTGGACGCTCTGCGCGACCGAGGAGTTCAGCGTGCCGACGATGCCGACGATGTTGGGATCCTGCGACAACTTGGTGGCCGCCTGGGCGCCGAGCTGCGGGTTCTTCTGGTCGTCCTGGGCGTCGAGGACGAGCTGGTAACCCTTGACGGTGCACTTCTTGTTGGCTTCGCGCACCGCGAGGTCGGACGCGTTCTTGATGCCGAGGCCGAGCGCCGACAACTCACCACTGAGCGGAGCGATGACGCCGACGACCAGCTTGCCCTTGCTCACGTCGCAGGCCTGGTTGCCGCCGCCCGCGCCCGACTCGGTCTTGTTGGTGCCACAGGCTGCGAGCAACAACGCGCTGGCGACCAGCACCGCGGCCTTCACCGTCTGGTTTCGCACGTGATGTCCCTTCTCCGCTTCCGTCCGGACAATGCCGGTAAGCATGCCGAACCTCGCCCTCATACCTGTTGGAGGGTTGCGCCGGAACGTAGTGACCGAATGCGACGCAGTCACGCGCCTGGGCTGCTCGTGACCAGACTGCAACGAAAGTGCGCGATAGTGTTCACAGGCCGGACGAAACCGCTGACCGGGCGATACGCCATTTGCAGCAGGTGATTACAGTGAGTCACGAATGCGCTGGACCACTCTGAGCGCGCGCCACCGGAAAGGCGCTCTGGCCTTGATGTTGGCCGCGCTCCTCGTCTCAGTGACGGTCGTGCTGATGCGCACTCCGGGTAATGCGCCCGACGGTCCAGACGGCGAGCCTCACCGGATTTCACCGCCTGAACGAGTGACCAGTTTCGCCGCCGACGACATTGTGCTGCCGGAGCCAGGCGCAGCAGTGCCCGATACTCCGCGTGACCTCATCGCCGTTCCGGCAGTCGGCCGACTGCGGCTCTCGTGGGCCGACGGCGTGCCCGGCGGCGTCCCCGCGCGCGGCGCGGCGGGCTACGAGGTGCGCTGGGAAGGCGGCGGCCAGCCCGCGGCGACCCGGCTGGTGACGTCCCCGGACACCCAGCTCGACGGGTTGGTCGACGGACAGGAGTACCGGATCGAGGTGCGCTCGGTCGACCCGTTCGGCCGCCGCTCGGCCCCCGCGACCGCCCGGGAAGCCCCGGGCCGGGCCGACTCGGCCTGGCGGGAGGGCCTGACTGGCCTGCTCGACGAGTTCCGCGACGACACGAGCCTGCGCGCGGACGTCCCGGGGTCGCTGTGGCACCTGTCCGGGTACCGGGGGTGCGTCGACCTGGGCAGCCGAGGCGTCGCGGAGACCGGGCTTCCGGTCGACCTCGGCTGCGGAGCCGACGAGGCGGTGCTGCGCGCCCGCCAGCCGGTGCGGCTGCTCGAACCGGAGGTGGAGAACGGCGAGCTGGCCCGGTTCGCGGTGCTGACCGACGCCGCGGGCCCGGGCGGGCGGCTGACCCTCGATTTGGTGCCCGGCCCGGCCGACCGGGTCGGCGCGGCCCGGGGCGCGGCGACGGCGGGGCCGGACCAGACGCTGCCCGCCGGGACGGTCCGCGCGGTCGTGGACGACGCTGGGGCCCGGGTCAACTTCGGCGCCGACCTGGACCAGACCCCGCCCGCTCCGGCCGCCGCTCCCCCGCCGCGCCGGGGCGCGGGCGTGCTGCACCTGTTCGAGCTCCGGGTCACGGTGGCCGGGGTGACGGTCTCCCAGGACGGCCAGGTCGTCGCCACCGCGGCGGTCGCGCCCCGCTGGCGGGAGGCCAGCGCCCTGGTCGGCGTCCGCGGCCCGGACGGGCGGCGGTCCCGGGTGCACCTGGCCGCCGCGGGGTTCACCGGCGCGCCCGCCGCGGTGCCGCCGGTGGTCGAGGTCCCGGTGAACGTGGCCACCCGCCAGGTGCTGACCCCCGAGGCGCCCGCGCCCGCGTCCGGCATCTCGCGGCGCCCGCTGGCCGACGCCCAGGCGGCGCGGGTCGTGGTGACGATGGCGGCGTCGGCGGGCATGGACGCCGCGCGGGCGGTGGTGCAGCTGGGCGCGCGGCGGCTGCCCGCCCGGCTCGCCGCGCCCGGCCCACCGGTGGCGGCCGGGTCGGCGGTGACGGTGGTCGCGGACGTGCCGCCGACCCTGCTGGGCAGCCCCGGCCCGGACTCGCTGAGCCCGTTCGTCGTCCGCGTGCCCGGGGCGGGCGATGGCGCGCAGGTGCAGGAGAGCTACCTGGAGATCGTCACCAGCGCCGCGCCTGGTCCAGCCATCACCACGCAACCGGCCCGGACCGGCCGCCAGCGCCCGGACACGCCCGCGCTGCCCGCGGCGGCCGTCGAACTCGGCGACTCCGCGGGCAACCCGCTGACCACGGCGACGGTCGCCGCCCAGGGCCGCCTCGTGGTGACGGTCGCCCTCGACGGCGCCGCGCCGCAGTGGGACACCGGCGGGCTGGAAGGCGTGCAGGGCTTCCAGCTGTGGCTGGACGGCCGCATCGTCGCGGGCCTGCCCACCTCGGGCGCGCCCGCGGGCCGGTACGCCATCCCGATGTCGCTGAACGGCCTGACCCCGGGACAGCACACGCTGGAACTGCGAGTGTTCGGCGTGGCAGGCGCGAAGGCGTCGGTGCTGGCGCGGTTCACCGTGGTCTAGGTGATGTTCTCCACCACGGCCTCGGCGACGGCCTTCATCGTGGTGCGGCGGTCCATGGCGGTGCGCTGGATCCAGCGGAACGCCTCGGGCTCGGAGAGGCCCTGCTTGGTCATGAGCAGCCCCTTGGCGCGCTCGATCACCTTGCGGGTCTCCAGCCGCTCGTTCAGCCCGGCGACCTCGCTCTCCAGCGCCTGCAACTCCGAGAAGCGGCTAACCGCCAACTCGATGGCGGGCACCAGATCATGCTTGGCGAACGGCTTCACCAGGTACGCCATGGCCCCCGCGTCCCGAGCCCGCTCCACCAGGTCACGCTGACTGAACGCGGTCAACATCACCACCGGCGCGATCCGCTCCCCCGCGATGGTCGTCGCCGCGTCGATCCCATCCATCTTGGGCATCTTCACGTCGAGAATCACCAGGTCGGGCCGCAACTCACCAGCCAACCGCACAGCCTCTTCACCGTCACCGGCCTCACCCGCGACCTCATACCCCTCTTCCCGGAGCATCTCGACCAGATCAAGCCTGATCAACGCCTCGTCCTCGGCGACCAAGACGCGACGGGGAGGGGGGCCGGGCTGGGCCTCGGTAGCCAGGTCGGTCACCGGGGTCCTCCTATAGGGGTAGTACAGCGAAATAGGAGCTTGCAGCGTACCGCCGCGTAGCCCCCCACCACCGATCTCCCGACGTGATCGCGCTGACATCACCCACTCGCGCACAACGCGGACACCTCCGCACACCCCACCCCCGTGATCGCGTAGAGTGTCGCCCCGACGCCCCCGTAGCCCAACCGGCAGAGGCAGCGGACTCAAAATCCGTCCAGTGTCAGTTCGACTCTGACCGGGGGCACCAGCAGCAATCACACCAACGGTGACCTGCGGATCGCCGCCTGAGGTGTGCTCTGGTGACGCCGCTGGTGGTAGTGCCTCGTGTGCGGTCGCTGCCAGTGCGTCCATCCCTGTGGTGGGGAGTGTCAGCTCGATGGCGGCGTGGTCCGTTTCGTAGTCGACGTGGTCCTGAGTTTTGTCAGCTCGTACAGCCGGGCTCGGAGTTCTGGCGGCGCTCGGTGCAGGTTGACCGCCAGGTGCGGGAGCAGGTCGACGGCGGAGAGTTCCTCGGGTGTCGGGGCACTGGGGGATTCGGCTTCGTGCCGGTCGAGTTCGGCGATCTGTTCCAGGACCCGCTGGTGCTCGCTGACCAATCCGTGGTAGCGCTCACGCAGCCCTCGGGTGAACGGATCGGTGGGATCGCTGTCCTCGGCCTGGGTGAGCACGTTGTCCTGCCTGCGAACGAGATCAGCGGCCCGCTTCCGAAGCCGTGATCGCCGCTCGGCGCGTTCAGCCTGCTCGCGGAGATCGGCATCCTGAAGACCATTGGTCAGAACCCGCATGCGGTGATGACCGAACAAGCACTCCTGATAAGTAGTGCCCAGCGCGTCCAAGAGCGCGTCCTCACGAATGTAGACCGTTCCGGGGTGATCACCGAGCCGGTCCGTCCGACCCCGATTGTTGTATCGGTTGGCTGATGGCGGCCATGCGCAGGCCAGGGCGGGTGTGCTCGTTCGAACTGCCTGTCTGGGCCGTACTGGAGGTCTTCACCGAGGCCGGAATCCTTGACGAAAACCGCACGCTTGCCTTCGACGCCTGGTTCGACCGCACTATCGCCGGGCTGCCCGAAGCGATGTCGCACGAGCTGCACACCTGGTTCGACATCTTGAAAAACGGGTGCGCGATCCCGCCGCGTCGCCGTCCTCGCGCTCAGGTGAGCATCCGTCCATCCGCGACGGCAAACTGCACCACGCAGGCCGCATCGGCGTGCTCGCCGAACCTGTCCGCACCCGACTGCGCACCTACCTTGACTACCGCAACACCCGATGGACTGGCAGCCTCAACACCTACCTGTTCCTCCACTACCGCACGGCAGTACGCACCATCCAATCGGACAACTCTGGATCAAACTGACCATCGGACCCGGCCTGACCGCCACATCCATCCGTGAAGACCGCATCCTCGATGAAGCCCGCGCAACCGACGGCGACGCACGCCGCATCGTGAACCTGTTCGGCCTCAGCATCCAAGCTGCCACCCGCTACATCACCACCATCGACCACCCCGACCTCATCAACCTGCCTCCCGCTGAATGAACTACCCTCACAAAGACCCGCCCAACGTGCGCTACCGTCCCCACCATGCCCGCCGAGGACGCCACCGTCTGCCGATGCCTGATCTGCCGAAACTACGGCGACCGCGACAGGCTCGACAACGTCGACGCCAAACTGGTCGACGACATCGGTGAAACCGGCTGGGGCGTGCTGGCGATTCCGGAAGACGACACCAGCGCCGGGTGGGCGTTCACGGTCGGTTTGTGGCACACCTACCGTTCGCCGGAGATCGCCACGTTCGGCCTCGACCCGGCAGTGATGATGCGTTGCCTCAACGCGGTCGGCGTCCAAATCGCCGCAGGCAGCGCGCTGGCAGCCAACGATGAACTCGAAGAGATCCTCAGCAACGACTACCTGGTCACGCTCAAGCCCGTTGACGACAGTTGGCGCGAGTTCTTCTTCGGCACATCCATGGGATTCTACCGCGCCACCCCGATCGTGCCATTCCTTCAACTTCTTTGGCCAGACCGCAACGGCCGCTATCCCGGAGACGAACAGTTCACCGAACAACTCGAGCACTTGCAACCGCGACTCTGGCTGCCCCGCAACGAGCATCCCACTGGCCCTTGGACCGAGGAAGACTGACCCGCGTCGTCCTCGGGGTTCCGGAACCGAAGTACACGCACCCAGCCATCACCGGTCACCACCACTTGGCTTCTGAGCCGCAATACCCTCAGAGTTCGTGAACTCACAAGGGTTCGAGCGCCACAGGTCGACGGGTTCGATCGAGGTGGCCGACAGGGTCTTGCCGCCGGGCACTCCGAGGATGAGCACCAGTTCGACCTCAAGAGCGCGCTGGTAGCTGGTGAGCTGCCACAGGGCCATGCGGCGCCACAGCAACCAGGTACGCCACGGCGCCAGCATCCACCGCGCCAGCGGAATCCCATCCCGCACGGTTCCCCGCTCCTGACCCATCCGACGCAGAAGAACCGAGCAACCAGCCTCCACCATCGCGGGCGCGGCTGTGTGCAGACACACCGCAACCGGGTCCGGCCACCCGCCCGCGGCACCGCCTGCCGCATCATCTCCCTTGAGGACCAACTGCACGACACCCAACGCCAGAACACCACACAGCCTCCGGCCGAGTAACCCCCAAGCAGGTGTGCCGCCTAGACCTGTCGGCACACCTGTGCCTCCACGCAGCACCCCTCCAGATACCGCTGTTTCAGAAGTGGCGCACGCGACAGCCGCAGCCAAGGCGACCCCTGGCGGCGCGGCCGAACACGCACCGCTGTCCCGGTTGTTCACATGGGCCCGGCCGGATTTCCCAACCGGTGGTGGGCAGACCGCGAACGCGCCGGTTGCGTCCACCGAGCGGCGCGCGCCGTGAAGATCGCGCTACGGGTGCTCGGCGAGCAATGGCGGACGTCGTCGACATAGCCGCCGAGCGTTGATCCCTCGCATGTCATCGGTCAGGTGCTCTCGGGTGATCGCTTCGGCCCTGATCCTCCCGGTAGGTCAGCACCGTTGGCGCGGTCCGGTCCGGCGGGGTGCGTAGCCGCTTGATGAGTCCGGCGTGGCTCACTGTCCGTCCTGTTCCGTCTTCGCGACGAAAGTCAGGATGACGCCTCCGCTCGGCAGCGTTGTTGACTCCACCAGCGTGAACGATCCCGACGAACCCGGGAGATAGAGCAGATCGTCAGAAGTGCCGGTGCCCAGCAGGAACGGGTGCACCCACCGGCGCAACTCGTCGAGGAGTCCTTCCGCCATCAGCGCACGGGACAGCGCCCGACTCCGTACTGCACGATGTCGGCGCCCGGCTGCTCCTTGAGGCTGCGGATGACACGGATGGGATCGTGGTCGATGACGGTGGTGTTGTTTACCGCCACGACTGCCCGCGACGTGCGCGTCGACGTCGTCACACCCACACAAGTCGCCGACACCTACGCGCGGATCTACGAGCTCGAATTCGGCATGCTGGTGGCTGCCGGGGCGAATCAGGGGACACCCCGGGGAAACCCTGATGGCGCGCCGCTACTGAACCGGCAGCATCAAGGTTGTCAGGGGATCCGTTCCACAGCACGAGGAGAGTTCATGAACGAGGCCAAGCCTGAGACGACCCGCTCCGCCGCCGACTCCGTAGTCAACGCGGTACGAGGGCTGTTCCACGAGGGCATCAACCGCCGCGTGGTCGTCCGTGACAGTAAGGACGACGTGGTACTAGACGTGCCGTTGGCCGTCGGCATGGTGGCCGCGCTGGCCGTGCCAGTGGCGACGACGATCGGAGCCGGGGTGGCGCTGGTCGGCAAGTGCGGCATCAAGGTCGAGAACCGGGAACCGCAGGCCACGTCGCCCGCGACAGTCGTCGACGCCGAGTGATCCGCCGCAGGTGACGCCCGGGGGTCCTGCCCGAAGCCGGACCGCGGATCATCGAGACGCACCTCCGCGGGCAGGCGAATCGCGTCATGCAGCGGCGGATCGACGCGGAGACGTCTAGCGAGGATGTGCCAGATCTGCTGGGTCGCCGGATCTCTTGACCAGCGGGTTCGGGTTTCAGAGGTCAAAAGCGAGACGTGAGTAGCCTCAGCTGATCATCAGCACCCCGGCCCACTGCTGATCCCTCGGTAACCACCAACCAGCCTGCAATGACAGCTCCAGCCGTCGGCGAACGGACAAGGCGATGGCCGTCCCCAGGGCCGCCGTGGTCTTGTGGAAAATTGTGGAGCGCCACTTGGCGCGGAAGCGTTTCTGCCGGACTGATCACACTAGAGACCGTTTGGCGAGCGGAGCGACCAGAACCGATCAAAGGGTCGTAACCGTCCAGAGAATGTCGGAGGTCACGAGTAGAGTTGGCCCTGGTGGAGGCAGCCCGCCTTCATAGGAGGAATACCTCGGCCAGGAGCCAGGGTCGCACTTGGAACCTACCGCAGTCGCGTTGACCCGGCTTGGCCGGTTGGCGAGCTGTTACGCCGTCGAGATGTTCTTTCTGAGTCCTGATGTCAGGAAGGAGGAGAACGTGAGTGTACCGACGGTTCCTTCGCCAGGTGGCGGAGAGCAGGAGCGCGACAGGCGCAAGGATGGGGCCTGGCGTAAGAAGCGCAGCGACGCGGGCAAGAAGCGCAGGAAGTAGGTAAGTTGGTGGCCCGAGGCACTGCCGCCCCGGGCCACCCGCCCCAGTGGGGCACAGGAGAACCAGGCCGCTGTACAGCAGCCAAGTACAGCAACCAGGGTGACCAAACGCAGCCCGCACCGACCGCTACAGAGGTTGAATGGCCAGCATTATGGCGGTTCGTCGAGTGCGAGTCCGGTGTAAGCGAGGAAGGCGTCGATCAGGCCGGGCCGGTACTGGATCCGTTTGAGCCGGTTTTTCACCACGGTGACCTGCTGGTCGATGCCGTGCGCGATGAGATCGCCCAGGCCGCGTTTGACGTGCGACCACACGTGTTCGGCCGGGTTGAGGTCCGGGACGTAGGCCTGTAACCGGATGACGTGTAGCCAGTCCCGTGCCGCGATCAACGTCCGCATCGCCGCGCTGATGTGCGTGTTGAGGTTGTCCCAGATCAACACGTCGGGCCGCCCAGCTGCTGGTGCGCGGCATCCAGCAAGGCGGCGTAGTCGGCTTCGGCGAAACTGCGCCGCTCGCCTTTGCAGCCACGATGGGTCAGGGTGCGGTAGATCAACCGGGACCGTCGGCCGGGCCGGACACAGACCAGCTCGGCGACCGAGACCCGGCCGGACCTTTACCGGATACCGGGATCTGCGGGGTATGGCCACGGCGGCTCCAGGTGCGGGCTTTCGGCGGACGCACGGTCTGACCAGCCTCGTCTTCGAAGCCAGCCACGCACCCTGTTCCGCCGCTACCGTTTCCCGCTGGCCACGTCTCCTTCCGCCAGGTGGCGATAGCGTCCTCGTCCCGTTCCACAGCCCGGCGAGCGGGCACCTGCGGGGAGACCCCCATGCGGCGCAAGAGATACGACACTCCGCGCAGGGTGTAGCGGATATGGAACAGCCGCGCGATCAGATCAGCCACCCGCGCCAATGTCCAGCGCTGGTCCTCCCCGAACCCGTGCGCAGCGGGGCCTTGCTCCAGGGCCAGCCGAGCCTGACGCTGCTCATCCAACCGACAGGCCGATCCGCCGGGTCCTTTTGACGCCAACGCCGCCACACCTCCGGCACGCCATCCACGTCGCCGCGTTGTCGACGACGATCAGCCACCGGGACCGGTGGCGCTCCAAGAGATCCCACAGCAGATCCGACGCACTGGTCTGACCGGCCCACGCCCGGTCTACGCGGTCGTCCGAAGCGCCGAGTTCCAGGGCGATCTGACGCATACCCGCCTGCAGTTCGGTCATCGTCGTGGCTTGGACCCACCACACCGACATGCCGTCTTCAGCGGCGCGCCTGGCCAAGGCGAGAGCCACCGTCGTCTTCCCGCATCCGCCCAGCCCGTGCAACACGGCCACCCGGTCACCTCCGGACCGGCGCAGAAAGCCCAGCTCGGCAAGCAATGAGTCACGGCCGCGGACCGGGGCATCGAGTCGGCCGAACGGAGGACTGATCGACGACGCATCACCCAGCCTGCCCTGCGAACGATGCTCGCCGAAGTGCACGCCGCCGTGAATCGTGTGTGCCTGTACCCCACGCCCGAGGCCACCCCTGATCTCGTTGTTCACATGCCCACCACTGCCGTAGGTGCCAGCAGAACTCCAGTCTATGGACGCGTCGGAAACAAGTCCCGTTCGTGACGGGCTGGGACTACATCCCGTCGGCATGCCGACCTCGGCAACGGCGGAGAGCGGGGTTCACGTCTCAGGAGGCAAGGAAGACGACGACGCTGGCGTCAGGGTGCTTGCCGCTCAGAGGTTGGCGTCCGGAATGCATCAGCACGCTGATGAGCATTTCATCCAGATAAGCTACCATCATCGCCCTATATTTTGCATTCGCTGGTGCCTGCAGGGCGCTGGGCCCTCGTGGTTTCCTATCTGCGGGCGTGCGGTCAAGTGCGCGTCAACTGGTCTCCGCCGTGCCGGCGAGGTGATCCTGGATCTTGGTGTGTTGGAAGCGGTAACTGATCCCCGCTACGCGAAGAATTCCTCGCTCGCGAGCATTCTCCAGCGCTTGCCCCAGGTCCGAAGGTAGATCGTGACGGGCGAGGAGGGCACGACGCACGAGCCACCGACTCCAGGCCACACCGGGAACTTGATCGAAGACGGCTGTCGATGCGATCAGGATCACTGCCACGGACGGGGGGAATGAGGTCTGCTGCTGTTCAATAACGGAAAGTAAGGCCACACCGATGGCAGGCGCCGGGATATGGGCGACCAGCGCCCAACCGTCCCGGCGGATCGCCAAAAGCGGGTCCGGCGTCTCGCCCTCGGCCACCGGTTCGGTGAGGCTCCCCCACGCCACCGCACCCAACAAGGCGGCGACGAAGCCGATGACGGCAACAACTATGGCGAAGACCCGCCCCTCCAGCAATACGGTCGCACTAAAAGTCAACAAATCAAACAAGATCATTATTAAAATCATACACATTCCGAACGTGGCACCGCCCAGCATTCTTCTGAGCCTGATCCGAAACTGGAACGGGGTCGCTGTTGGGATCCCACCTCGGGTCGCGAGCCGGATCACCAGGAAACCGATCAACGGGACCACCCAGAACATGAGAACACTCACCGCGCCGACGAATCCGCCTGTCCACTCGATCCGCGCTAACAAGCCGACGAGCACCAGACAGCAAGCGACCACGAAGAAAGACAGAACACCTCGGCGGAACCCTGACCAGCCTGCCGGTGTTAGCGGGGCGCACAAATCCAACTGTCGCAGCCCACGTCCGCGGAGGAACCGCGCCAGATTCGCCAACCAGGCCAGGCTCTCATCCCGCCGATACACGACGTCGAGCAGGTGGCGTTCGAGGTCTTTGGCGTTGTCGAAGGACAGCAACTCGTTTGGGGCCGTGTCCGGGCGAGTGTATGCCTTCCTGGCCATGCCGCTCATCAGCGGCGAGGACAGGACCTCCAGCAGCGGACCTGGCCTGCGAAGCCGCGCCGCCACCGCGGCCCACCGGTGGTTCGCGTCGGCCCGACCCGCTGTCAGGTGGGTAGTGATCTCGGCGACCGGCATTGATTCCAAGCGCACCACCAGCGCTCTGGCCACAGTGACACCTGTCGTGCGAACAACGGACTCGTACTCCTCTGTTCGGCTGGTCAACACGAACGGGCGGTGCCACATGCGCACTACCTCGATCACCTTCTCGACCCGGCCATAAGGCATCTCGTCAAGCCCGTCGAGCACCGGAACAACCGTCCCGCCCTTGACCAGTCGGGACGCCACAGCGCGGGCGTCTTCCGCGCGGACCGACGCGGGACGGGCGGCGACAAGACACGCGGCAAGCCACTCGTCCATGGACTGGCGATCCGGGTCCCAATCGACCAAGTCGACCACAAGGGGCACATACCCCTCCCGCACGAACCGTGAGGCGAGCAAGACCGCAGCCGAGGTCTTGCCGGAACCCGCGGCACCGATGATCACCACCTGGCGGGCAGGCAAAGCGATCACCGTGTCCCCGAGAGTGGTCACATCCCCACCCAATCGCCAAGCGACGCGCCGAACACCCCTCAGGCGACCAAGGACCACATCCGGGCCCGCGACGAACGAGCCGTTGACGGCTGACCACGGCACCCGCAGAGGCTCGGGAAACAGCAGACCACGGGTCGACGCCTCCCGCAGAAGCCGCTCCGCAGCCCCAACCGACAGCCCGTCCCGATAGACGTCCGCCAACTCGTCATCGGCGGCGCCAGAACGTCGGGAATCCACCCAGGTGACACCCAGGGTGGCGACACCGACCACGCAACTGATCACGCTCGCGACCTTGTCCCCGGTGTCGAGTGCCCCAACAGCGAGCACCACCCCGAACCCCGACGCCAGCAACGCGAAAGCCACAGCCCACGGCCACCAACGCCCGCGACGAGAACCCACCTACCGCCCCTCGGTGTGACCGCACCCACCACGATCGTAGAGGATCATGAGAACCGACGGCGGTTCCCGAAAGCGATCGAAAGTCCTGCCCCACACGAATCCCAGCACCCACGCGGTGCCCGCCAGCGGCGTCACAGCCGTCATCCAAGTCCAGCGTGAGACGGCTTGACCAGCACGGCGCAGCCCGGGCACGCCTCCAGCCGGTCCCGACACCACACGGAACTCGTCATGACGCACCATCCCCCTGACGACGGCGCGGCCGGTCGACCTTGACAGTCGCGGAAAGCCGCAGCTCACGGTAGTTGTAGCCTCGTGTGGATGCTGTACGGGCTCGCCGGGGGACGTACAGCATCCACATAAGCACGTCCTGCTCATTGGGCAGGAGCTTGTGTGTGGATGGGATGGGTTGTGTCGTCCTTTTTGCCTTTCTGCCTGATGGACAATCTGGGGTAGCTCGTCGGCTGGCAGGCTGATGGCGATCGTGATCTCGTCGATCAGGCGGACGGTGACCATTCCGGTTCGGCCTGGCGTCGCTGGGTGGCGTGGTCTTCGAGTCTGTCCAGGTCCGGCTGCCTGATCAGGGCTATACCCCCGGGAACGCGCCTACACTCGGTCGGATCGGGTCGTGAACTCGGTGGGAGTTGAGGACACTGACGGTTGCCGGGGTGCCCCTTGAGCTGACCAGCTACGTCGGCCGGGAGCGGGAGCTGGCCGAGGCGCGGAGGCTGCTGGCCTCGGGCCGGATCCTGACCCTGACCGGCACTGGTGGCGTCGGCAAGACTCGGCTCGTGGTGCGGCTGCTGACCGCGATCAGCGCGGGCTACCCGGACGGCGCCGCCTTCGTCGAGTTGGCGGGTCTGCGGGATCCGGCGCTGCTGGCAGGCACGGTCGCCGACCGGCTCGGCCTGCGGGTGCAGTCCGCCCGGCCGGTGGTGGAGATCCTGGTCGAGTGGTTGCGCGGCCGGGGGTTCCTGCTGGTTCTGGACAATTGCGAGCACCTTGTCGACGCGTGTGCCGAGCTGGTCGGCAGGCTGACCCGGGAGTGCCCCGACCTGGTGGTGGTGGCGACCTCCCGTCGCTCCCTCGGGGTGGACGGCGAGCGGTTGCTGCCGGTGCCGCCGCTGGCGACGCCCGGCTCAGTCGTGGGTTCCCCGGAGGACCTGCTGCGTTGTGACGCTGTGCGGTTGTTCGTGGACCGCGCCCGGGCCGTCGTGCCGTCCTTCGAGGTCACAGCGGAGAACGCCGCCGATCTTGCCGAGCTGTGCGCGCGCTTGGAGGGGGTGCCGTTGGCGATCGAGCTGGCTGCGGTCCGCGCCCGGTCGCTGTCGGTCCGGCAGCTCAGGACACGGCTCACCCGGCGGCTGCCGCTGCTGACCGGCGGGCGGATGCTCGACGAGCGGCACCAGACCATGCGGGCCACCATCGACTGGAGCTACGAGCTCTGCTCACCGGCGGAGCGGCTTGTGTGGCAGCGGGCCGCGGTGTTCGCGGGCGGGTTCGACTTGGCGGCCGCCGAGCGGGTGTGCGGCGGCCCCGATGTCGATTCCGCCGAGGTGCTGGACCTGGTCGACGGGCTGCTGGACAAGTCCGTGCTGACCAGGCAGGAGGACGACGGCCACGCCCGGTACGGGATGCTGGAAGCGCTGCGCGAATACGGTCGGGAACGGCTGGCCGCCGCCGGAGACCTGCCCGAGGTGGCCGGGCGGCACCGGGACCACTACGCCGGGCTGGCCGCCCAGTTCGCCGCGGAGTGGCTCGGCGCCGACCAGGTGTCCTGGCTGGACCGGCTGCGGCGCGACCACGCCAACATCCAGGTCGCGCTGGACCACTGCCTGACCGACCCCGGCACTGCCGACGTGGCCCTGCGGATGATCCTCGACATCGAGGACTACTGGGACATCCGCGGCCTGGCCATCGAGTGCCGGATGTGGCTAGAGCGGTCACTGGCGGCGGCCCCGGCGGCGCGGCCGTGGCACGCGGCGGCGCTCGCCAGGAGCGGATGGCTCGCGGTGCTCCAAGGCGACGTCGAGCATGGCACGGCCGCACTGGCCCGGGCCGAGGAACTCGCCCGCGACCCAGTGCAGTCCGCATGGGTCGCGTACGCGTGGGGGAAGGTCTGCGTCTCGCGGGGCGAACTCGCCGACGCCGAGAAGTTCCTGGAACCGGCCGCGGTGACGTTCCGCCGATGCGGCGTCCCGCGCGGCGAGATGCTGGCGGATTTCGCTCACGGGCTGGCCATTGGCCTGGGTGGGGATCCCCGGACCGGCCGTGCGACCGTGCACCGGGCCATCGCCCTGAGCACCGAGTATGGCGAGATCTTCTGCCGCGGCCTGTGCTGCTGGGCTCTCGCCTACATCGACGTGGTCGACGGCAATCCGACCGAGGCGCAGAGCTGGGCGCGTGCGGCGCTGCGCCCCGTCCAACTGTTCGGCGGCGTCCGCCTCCACGAGGCGCTGCTCATCGACACCTTCGGCTGGATCGCCGAGGAACAGGGCAGGCACCGCCGCGCCGCGGTGCTGTACGGCGCGGCGAGCGCTATCTGGGCCACCATGGGCATGGTCCCGGACACCTCCATCGGCTTCGGCGGCACCCGCTCGAATTTCACCGCGCGAACCCGCGAAGCCTTGGGAGCCGATGAGTTCGACCGCGCCGTCACCGACGGCGCCGCGCTGACCGGCGACCGGCTCGCGCGGTACGTACTGGAGGACACCGCGCCGGAACCGCGCCGCGGTGGGCTCACCCGGCGCGAGACCGAGATCGCCGGACTCGTCGCGCGGGGCCTGACGAACCGGGAAATCGCTGAACGGCTCCACATCGCGCGGCGCACCGCCGAGACCCACGTGGACCACATTCTCACCAAGCTGGACTTCAACAACCGCGCCCAGATCGCCGCCTGGGTAGCGGGGGCGAAACAGGGGCAATCACGCTGACCACGATGATCGCGGGCGCCCGCGGAGTTGACCAAGCACGTCGGCAAATAGGAGGAAACATGGCACCTCGATGGAGGACTCGATCTTTTTAGTGGGCTACCGAGGGCGCGGACGAGATCTCTTACGGTGTGCCCGAGGCCAATCCGAGGCAACGTCTTGCCCAGCGCGGCGACAGGTGCGGTCTGGATCGCTTGTCCTGTTTGCGGGCTGTTCATGACCCTCATTCACCGCCGTCACGCCCGTGGACCATCTCGGGATCGCCGGACGTGCATGTGGTGCCTGGAATCGGCGGGGGCGCAGGCGCTGCCGGGCGGTGAAGGGGGAACCTGTCGTGTCCCCGCCGCCGGTGTCTTGGACATCGGCGGGTTCAGGACGGAGCATGCCCGCCGTGTTGTGACGATGTGAGTGCCCGGTCAAGGAGTGGAGCGAGCGGTCCCTGGGGTGTTGGGGCTTTGTCCGGGCAATCGGTGTGCCCGCGCTGTGCCCGCATTGCCGTCCCCCGCGGGGCGGGGGCGAGGTTACCTTCGGCTTCGAGCGCGGGAGGGCATATGCACAAGAACGAGGACGAGCGGGCCGAACAGGCAGGCGCGCCTCGGGCCGCGACCGAGACCCGGTCCGGGGAGACGACGCACTCGCTCGCCGCGCTGCAGCGGCTGGCCGGGAACCGGGCCGTCGCCGCGATGGTCACCGGGGACAGCCAGCCCGTCCAGCGCGCGTCCGTGCGGGACGTGCTCGGCGCCAGCGGGGCGCCGCTGCCCTCCTCGACACGGGAGGAGTTCGAGACCCGGATGGGCGCGGACTTCAGCGACGTGCGCGTGCACACCGGCGCGGACGCCAAGGAGTCGGCGGCGGGCATCGGCGCGCGGGCCTACACCAGCGGCAACCACATCGTCATCGGCGCGGGCGGCGAGGACAAACACACCCTCGCCCACGAGCTGACCCACGTCATCCAGCAGCGCGAAGGGCCGGTCACGGGCACCACCGTCGCAGGCGGGCTGGCCCTGAGCGACCCGCACGACGAGTTCGAACGCGCCGCCGAGGCCAACGCGCACGCGGTGCTGCGCCGCCCCGCCGCGGACCGGGCGCACACCCACGAAGCGCGCGCGGCACACGGCTCACCCGTGGTCCAGCCGGCTCCCGGGACAGGGCCCGAGTCCACCCTGTCCGCACCGCTGGTGGACGAGGGACTGGAGGGCTACCTCGGGTACTTCGAGCGACGCCGCGCCTGGCACGTGGCCAACCCCCAGCCGGGAATCATCGTCCAAGAGATCACCCGCGAATTCGCCGTCGAACGTCTCCAAGACGACGGCACCTGGGCGCCGATGAGCGGCGCGGAGATCGACACCTACGTCACCGCGAAGAACTCACACCCATACGGCACGATCGACCACTACTGGGAAGCGTGGACAGTCGACGCGGCAGGCCGGGTCAGCGACGGCGGCGAGGACACCTTCGGACTGTGCTCGATCATCCCCGGCCGCAAGCAGATAAACACCACCCGCGGCAGCTTCCGCATGTCCGGCACCGCCCGCTTCCACCCCACCACCGCCGACCCCACCACCTTCGGCCTCACCCGCAACACGGTCCCGACCGCGGGCGGCCTGCCGAGCAGCTACGCCGCGCCCACCGGCCTGAGCGCCGCATCAGGCCCAACAATCACCTTCACAACCACAGTCACCTGGGACAGCACCGGCGACGAACCCTCCCGCTACTCCAAGGTCACCGAAAGCTGAACCCCGCAGCACGACGACACGCCCAGACACGGCAACACGTCCAAGCCCATTCCCGGTCGCCCGACCAGCCCCGACCCGCTCCCACGCGGACACCTCGCCTGCCCGCAAAAGGAAAACAACGACAAACGGCACGGCGATCGAAGCGATCACCACACTCATGCTGCCGAACCACCTCGGGACAGCAGCGCTGTCACACCGATCCCGGCGACCAGCACGGCGAGGCCACAGGCGAGCGAATCGGGCATGGCCTGGAGACTTCAGTCCTCCGCGTCGCGAACCACGAGGGCGATCTGTACCCGGTTGTCGACCGCCAGTTTGGCGAAAAGGTTGCTGGTGTGGGCTTTCACCGTGGCGACGCTGATGTGCAGTCGTTCGGCGATTTCCGGGTTGCCGAGCCCGTCGGCGATGGCTCGCGCGGTGTCGAGTTCGCGTCCGGTCAAAGTGGACAGTTTCGCTCGCGCGGCCGCACGGCGAGTGCTGGAGGATCGTGGCGCGGTGGCGGCGGCGATCACCTGTGCCGTTGCCGCGGGGGACAGCACGGGTTTGCCCTCGGCGACCATGCGCACCGCGTCAATGATGCGCGCCGGTGGGGTGTCTTTGAAGACGAAGCCGAGTGCTCCGGCTTCCAGGGCGCAGAGCACCAGGTCGTCGGAGTCGAAGGTGGTCAGCATGAGCACCTTGGGCGGCGCCGGGCGGGCGAGCAGTTCCCGGGTGGCGCTGAGCCCGTCGCGGCCGGGCATGCGCACGTCCATCAGCACCACGTCCGGCCGCTGCTGCTCCACCACGGTGAGCGCGGCCTCCCCGTCGGCTGCTTCCGCGACCACGGTCAGGTCCGGCTCGCCGTCGAGGACCAGTCGCAGGGCCATCCGCACCAGTTGGTCGTCGTCAACGATGACCAACCGCGTCGGTTCGCCTTCGCTGCCCACTCAGCCTCCCCCGCGGCGGTTCTGGTTCGGCCAGGGTAGTCGCGCGGTGAGCAGGTAGCCGCCGCCGGGCGCGGGGCGGTGCTCAAGGGCGCCACCGGCGAGGGTGACGCGTTCGCTGAGGCCGAGCAGCCCGAATCCGGAGGTCGGTGGCTGGGTGCCGGTCGTGGCAGCAGGCGAGTTGCGGACGCCGACGCGCAGTTCGTCCCCGGCCGTTCCCTCCAGGGTGACCTGAACTTTGGCTCCGAGGGCGTGTTTGGCGGCGTTGGTCAGTCCTTCTTGGACGATGCGGTAGCAGGTTCGCCCGATGAGCTCGGGCGGTTCGCCCACCACGGTGTCGTCAAGCGTGACGTCCAGCCCGGAAGCGCGGGAGTCGGCGATCAGGTCGGGAACGCGGTCGAGCGAGGGCTGCGGTGGTTCCGGGCGGTCCGGATCGCCGCGGAGCACACCGAGCACGTCCCGCAGTTCTTCGAGCGCCAGTTGGGAGCCTTCGGCGATCCCGCGGACCAGCAGGCGGTTGTCCGCCGCGGTGAGGTCGTCGCGGTGGTCCAGCACCCCGGCCTGCATGGCGACCAGGGAAATCCGGTGCGCGAGCACGTCGTGCATCTCGCGGGCGATCCGGTTCCGCTCCTGGGCGCGGGCCTGCGCGGCTCGCGCGTGCTGTTCCCGTTCCGCGCTTTCGGCCCGCTCCAGCAGCGACCGCGCTTCGACGCGCCGGGCGCCGACGGCCGCGCCGACGGCCACCGCGGTACCCGCGCTCAGCACCGGGACGACGAGTTCGAGCCACAGCGACACCGGTGGGACCTCAAGCGGGTAGATGCCCGCGAGCACTTGCGACGCGGCCACGAAGGCCAGTACCACCACGCTGATCTCAACGGGGCGGCGGCGGGTGGAGATCGAGCACACGGCCAGCAGCGCCGCGCCCGCGGCCAGCGTCGACGCGCTTGAGGCGACCGTGACCACCATGGCCACGGCGAACGGGAACCGCCGCCGCCACAGCAGCAGCGCCAGGCAGGCGAGCGCGATCAGCGGATCGCCGGTCACCAGCCAGGAACACGTGTTCTCCGCGCATCCCGGCGGCACCAGCACGGCGGTGGAGAACCAGAAGGGGATGCCCAGCAGCGCGGCCGCCACCAGCGGCCACGCCTGACCCCACCACCTCGCCAACCGGGGCGCCGAATCCGTGCTCATCTGGGCCATTGTCGCCAATGCCCGAGGCAGGCGCAGGAGTCTCAGGGCCAGTCGACCCCCGACCGAAGTCGCATCGGCGCGTTCGACCCAGGTCCATCGCGGTCCAGCCGCGGGACCGATGTGCTTGCGGCGCCGAGTGGAGAGGCTTTTCCCAGCCGGGCACACACCCGCGTGCTTCGACACAGGAGGACAGGAAATGCGCAGGATTTTGCCGGTCGCCCTCGCCGCGACCGCCCTGCTGGCCACCGCCGTTCCCGCGAGCTCGGCGGCGGCGCGAACGTCGAGGTGGGGCGCGTGCCCGGAGGGCGTGGCGGCGCCAAGGCTTGAGTGCTCGACCCTCGAAGTCCCGCTGGATTACCGCGACCCCGGTGGGGAGCGGATCGAGATCGCGATCTCCCGGCTGGCCAGCGAGAACCCGGCTCGGCGCCGCGGGGTGCTGCTGACCAATCCGGGCGGCCCCGGTGGTGAAGGGCTCAGCTACCCCGCCACGCTCGCCAGGTCCGGGCTGCCCCAGGAGGTGCTGGACTCCTACGACATCATCGGATTCGACCCGCGCGGTGTCGGCCGCAGCACGCCGGTGACCTGCCAACTGACCCCGGAGCAGCAGGCCCGAGGCGCGTTCGCGCCGTACGCGCGCACCGCGGCCGATGTCACCCGCGAAGCGGGCTACGCGCGCTCCATCGCCGAGCAGTGCGCCACCTCGCCGACCGCGCGGATGCTGCCACACACCACCACCGCGAACGCCGCGCGCGACATGGATCGCATCCGCGAGGCGCTCGGCGAACAGAAGGTCTCGTTTCTCGGCGCCTCCTACGGCACCCACCTCGGCGCCGTGTACGCGACGATGTTCCCCGACCGCGGCGACCGGATCGTGCTCGACAGCAACATGGGCGCCCGCGGCTACGACGTCACGGCCATGCGCAGGTTCGCCCTCGGCATGGAAGACCGGTTCCCGGACTTCGCCGCCTACGCCGCCGCTCACCCCGAGCACGGACTGGGCGCCACGCCGGAACAGGTGACCGCCAAGTACTTCGACCTGGCGAAGCGGCTGGACGCCCAGCCGATCCAGGGCGTGGACGGGATGGCCTTCCGCGGGCTCACCTTCGAGTACCTCTACAGCGACGCCGCCCTGCCCGCGCTAGCCAAGACCTGGCAGGCGATCGAGGCGAACCAGCCGGTGCCCCTGCCGCCGGTGATCGACCGCGACAACTTGATGTCCGCCCGGCTGTATGTGATCTGCGGTGACTCACGCTGGCCGGATTCGGTCCGGGACTACCAGCGCGCGGTCGTCATCGACCGGGTGAAGCACCCGATGCTGGGCGGGGCCACGGCCAACATCGGGCCGTGCGCGTTCTGGCCGGACGAGCGCACTGAACCACCGGCGCGCATCGGGGACCGGGGCCCATCGAACATGCTGCTGCTGCAGAACGAACGCGACCCTGGCACCCCGCTGGCAGGCGCGCGCGAGCTGCGGCGAGCGCTCGGGCAACGGGCGACGCTGGTGACCGCCGACCAGGGTGGGCACGGGGTCTACCCGTGGGGCGGCAACCAGTGCGCCAACGACGCGGCGACACAGTTCCTGACCACCGGGCAGCGGCCCCCGCGCGACCTGGCCTGCGTGGCGGAGCCGGGCCGGTGAGCGGGCGGCTGGCCGTGTTCGACCAGATGCGAAGCCGCCGGGCCGCCCGGCGAATCAAGCCTGGCGACGGGTGCGCGCTGCCGCGGTTCCGGTGGTGGCAGCTGTTCGGTCGCTCCCTGCTCTACCTCCGGCTGGCCAACGGCGACGGCGGGCACACCGTCTACGCCGTCGACGTCCGGCACAACCGGACAGATTCCTCCGGGTACGCCAACGCCGATCTGTACGTCGACGGCAGGCACCACGCCCGGTCCCGGCTCCCCGCCGCCTTCCCCGTCCCGGGCGGCACGATCGAGGTGAAGAAGAGCGCCTTCGGGCTCAAGCGGTGCCACTACGTCACCGCCGACGGGACCGCGCGGCGGCTCCAGCCGGACCGCGTCTCGGCCGAAGGGCGCCGCGCCCACTTCGAGCGCGCTCACCCGGCGCTCAGCCGTGGGATCAGCTTCATCTCAACGATTGTGCTCCTCGTCTCCTTGGCGGTCCTGGTCATGCGGCTGCTGGAGGAGCTGACCCAGCTGGCGCCGATCGCGGCACTCGTCGGGACCTTCACCTCGCCGGTGGAACTGCCGGGGTGGCTCGACGTCGCGGTCGGGGTCGCGGCCGCGCTGGCCAGCACGGAACGGGCGCTGCGGCTGCGTTACAGCCTGCTGCTCGATGGCGGGGCAGGGTGATTCGCGGACGGCCGCGGTCACTCGACAGGGTGGACGCGAACGTCGCCGGTGGTCAGGACGGGACGGGGGTGGGCGGCCGGTTCGCCCCCGTCCCGTCCTGGCCACGGAGTTCGGATGCGGGTGCTGATCCACGAAGATGAGCCCTACCTGGCCGACGCCGCCGAGCGGCCGGGCACAACGGGAGTGGCCGCGCAGGACATGGCGCGGCGGGCGAGTTCGGCCGAGGATCTCGGCCGAACCGGCCAGGATCGAGCTGCGGGCTTTCACCCGCCGGGCGAGAAGGTCCGACAGCGAGATCGGGAAAATCGTTGGGCCACGGTAACTTCCGTGAGCAACTCGGCACCCTGCGAAATGATCTTCCCGGCTCCGGAGCGGGGGCGACCAGGCCCCAGAGGTAGAGGGCCTGCGGGCAAGAGCGGTCGTGGACGGCGTATGCATGTCGGTGAACGACCTGCGGGGTCCCAGCGTCGACAGCAGGATCGCCGACCGGAAGGCCAAGATCACCGAGCGGCTCGCGCACCGCGGATGCAACGCCCGCAAGGGCGCGGTCAAGGTGGTCATCGCCTGGCCGGACCGGCTGCACGTGGTCGAACCCGCGCCGCTGATGGGTGAATCACGCGGCCGAACACGTCGTTCAGCGACGCCGGCGTCCGGGCGGGCGTGCCGGGCCAAGTCGAGCGCGCCACATTGGTCGGCCGCCGGACCCGGTGAACTCCCGCCCACCGGGTCCGGCGATCAAGTCGGTGAACGCCTCACCGACGAGGGCACGGCCTCTACCAGGCTCAAGGCAGGGCGGCGTCGTGACGGTCAGTCCCTCCGGGCGGGCTCCCATCCAAAATGCGGACGAGGATGTCGGCGCAGCTCAGGCGGATGTCCTGGCCCTCGACGGTGAACACGACGGCGAGCAGCCGCGGGGTCCGGGTGGACCGTGCCTCCACTCCCCCATCGGCCACCTCGGTCATCACCGCGACGAACTCCCCACGATCCCAAGCGCGGGCGGCCGTGGTCCCGCCGGGAATGGCGGTGACGACGCTGAGCGGGAACACAGCCAAATCGGCGAGGTCGAGCCTGGTCGCCTGCGTCGTCGGTGACACCGATGCCGCCACGCTGCGCAGCACCTGCCCGGCCACATGCTGCCTGCCGCGTGCCACGTGCTCGACGCGCTCCCCTTGGCCCTCAACGGAAAGCTCGACCGGCGAGTCCTCACCGCGCCCTGAAACCCGGTCGGCACAGCGGTTTCACGGGTGGACGAGGGCCGGTTCCCGCTGGCGCAACGGCACGGGCAGCTCGTCGGCGTGGATCACGTGCAGGCGGCTGACCGCACGGGTGAGGGCGACGTACAACCGTTGTAGGCCACGAGGTTCCGCGGCGACGATGGCGGCCGGTTCCACGACGACGACCGTGTCGTATTCGAGGCCCTTGGCCATCGTCACTGGGGCGAGGACAAGCCGTCGCGGGTTCAGCAGGTCCTCGCCGAGGACCGTGTGCGTGAGGCCAGCCGCCGTGAGTGCGTTTCGTAGAGCGGGAACGTCGGCGTCCGCCGCGATGACGCAGACCGAGCCCTCTTGAGCGCGCTCGCAGGTCTCGGTGATCGTTGAGGTGCGCTGGTCGGGGCTGGTCCGGGTGACGTGCAGGGCGTCGTCGCCGTGGCGGAACGAGGACGGTCCGGTCAGGTTGGGGGCGATGTGCGGGAGCAGCCGGGCCGCGAAGTCGAGCACCTCGGCCGGGACGCGGTAACCGCAGTCGAGGACCTCGACGGCGCCGTCTGGGCGGCCGAGGTGGGTCAACACCTCCGACCAGTCGGTGACCGCCGACGGGCTGGTCGCCTGGGCCAGGTCGCCGAGCACCGTGCACGCCCCGGCCAGCCTGCGGGCGATGGCCCGCAAGTGCATCGGGCTCAGGTCCTGCGCCTCGTCCACCACGATGTGGCCGATCTTGGCCGGGTGGCCGACCAGGCCCGCGACCTCGTCCACCAGGGCCAGGTCGAGCGTGGACCACTTCATCGCCCGCACGCCGCGCGGTCGCGGGTCCAGCACGATCACCCGCTGGTCGGAGTCCGACAGCAGGCCCTCGGCTGCCGACGCCAGCGCCGCCGGGTCGCCGAGCAGGTCGACCACGAGGCGGGCCGGGTCGATGACCGGCCACACCCGACGCACCGCCTGGGTGATCCCCCGGTTGCGGGTGAGCTGGGCGAGCGAGATCGACTGGCCGGTGGTGCGCTCCATGCGGCGCAGCACCGTCTGGGCCAGGCGCTGGGTGTAGAGCTCCCGGCCGGTGTCGTAGGCGGCGCCCCGCGCGAGGACGTTCGCCAGCTCCTCGGCCTGCTGATACACCGGAATCCGCCAGGTCCGCTGCCCGAGCTTGACCTCGGCTTCCTCGACCGGCTCGCCGATCCGCGCCCACAGGTGCCTGCGCAGCACGTCGGCCATCGCCAGGCTGCCCTTGACCCGCGCCGCGTGCGGCCCGTCCACCCTGCCGACCGCCAGCCCCGGCCCGGTGAGGGCGTCGATGGTCGTCTGCACCACCTCCGCCTCGCCGAGGGTGGGCAGCACGTTGCCGATGTAGGCGAGGAACGCGGTGTTCGGCCCGATCACCGCGACGCCCCCCGCCTTGCGCAGCCGGTCCCGCTCGGAGAACAGCAGGTAGGCAAGCCGGTGCAGGCCCACGGCGGTCTTCCCGGTGCCCGGCGCCCCCTGCACGCACAGCGTCTCGTCAAGAGAGGCGCGCACCAACCGCATCTGCTCGGGCTGGATGGTGGCGACGATGTCGCGCATCGGCCCCCGCCTGGGCCGTTCGATCTCCTGGGCCAGCAGCCCGCTCTCGGTCGAGGTGGCGACCGGCGCGCCCTTGACCGGCTCGTCCTCGAACGCGGACAGCACCCCGTCCTGGTCGAACCCGAACCGCCGCCGCACCCGCACCCCCGCGGGCTCCAGCGGCGAGGCCTCGTAGAACGCGCGGGACAACGCGGCCCGCCAGTCGATGACGACAGGCTCGCCGCCTTCGTCCCGCACACCGCGCCTGCCGATGTAGACCAGGTCGCTGTCCTCGGTGCGGGTGCGCGCGAGCCTCGCGTTGGCCACCGCCCCGTCGGCGGGCCGGTCGTCGTACACCTCGCCCGCCGCGTAGTCCAACCGGCCGAAGAACAGCGGCACGTCATCGAACCCGGACAGGTCCTTGACGATCTTCTTCCGATACTCGCGCAGGGCGTGATTGTTGTACTTGTCGATCACGGCGTCGCCCTCGGCCGCGCCCCTGTCGAGCATGTCGGCGACCTCGGCCCGCATGCGGAGCAGCTGGTCGCGGCAGAGTTCCATGAACTCCCGCTCAGCGAGGATCTCGGGCTCGACGGCGTCCTGGTCGATCTGCTGCATAGTGCTGAGAGCCCCCCGTCCATCCGTAATAGTCTACTTAGACTATGCCACCGAACAGAATCGGAGAGTAGGCGGATGCGGACCCTGAGTCCACTGGGTTTGACGGTGCTGCGGCTCCTGATCGAGCACCCGCAACACCCGTACGAGATGCGCCAGCAGATGCGGGAACAAGGCCTCGACCGCCTCGTCAAGGTCACCCACGGCGCGCTCTATCACACGGTGGAAACCCTGACGAAGGCCGAACTGATCACACCGGTCAAAACCACGCGAGACGGCAAGCGCCCGGAGCGCACGGTCTACTCGATCACCCCAGCGGGCCGTGAACTGGCCCACGACCGCCTCCGCGAACTGCTGGTGACGCTGACACCGGAGTACCCGACGTACTGCGCGGCCCTCGCTTTCATGTCCCTGCTCACACCGGAAGACGCCGCGGCCAGGCTCACCCACCGAAGCGTGCTCCTGGAGAGCGAACTGGCGGCGACCCAAACCGCGTTCGACGCGCTGGCCAAACGCGGCGTGCCACCGATAGCCCTCGTGGAGATGCGCCACCTCATCGCCCACCTCCGCGCCGACATGGACCTCACCCACTCCGTGGCGGACGACATCCGCGGCGGCCGTCTCACCTGGCAACCTCCCCACAGCGAAGAACCCAAACCGAACGCCTGACCGGGAAGGCGCGGGAACTGGTTACGCGAGTAGGCCATTCCAGTGATCAACAGGTAAAGCGACACCCGATCGGTTGGTTAATGGCGTACTACTCGGCGGAGTCGCGGTGTGGCACCGTGGCCAGAACTGGGGAGAGAGCGAGTGACACGACTAAGCAGGCGATCACGCGTCGTCGCGGGGGTGACCGTCGCCTCGGCCGTGCTAGCCGTCGTGACCGGTCCCGTCGGGGCGGCAGCGCAGCCGGGGGGCGACACCACCGCAGCCGGGTCCCGCGACTTCGGTGTTCGGGGGACGGTGACGCTGGTGACCGGCGACCAGGTCACCGTCGACGGCGACCGGGCCACCGTGCGACCGGGCGCGGGCCGCGAACGGGTCCGGTTCCACCAGAGCGTCGACGAGCGCGGCGACCTGCGCGTGCTGCCCGCCGACGCGGCGCGGCAGGTCTCCGAGGGCAGCCTCGACAAGCGGTTGTTCGACGTCACGGCGCTGATCAGGGCGGGCTACGACGACCGGGCCAGCCGGGTGACGCCGCTCATCGTCACCTTCGGCGGCGCGCGGGCGCAGGTGGCGGGCACGCGCGACGTGCGCGCGCTGCCGAGCCTGGGCGGCGTCGCGCTCGACGCGGACAAGACCACCGCCTTCTGGTCCGGCGCCCGCGAGGCGGGCGTCGAGAAGGTCTGGCTCGACGGTCCGGTGCGCGCCTCGCTGGACCACAGCGTCCCGCAGATCGGCGCCCCGGCGGCGTGGCAGGCCGGGCACACCGGCGCGGGCACGACGGTCGCGGTGCTCGACACCGGGATCGACCAGACCCACCCCGACCTCGCTGGCTCCGTGGTGGAGGCCAGGAACTTCAGCGACAGCCCCACCACCGACGACCTGGTCGGCCACGGCACGCACGTCGCGGCGACGGTCACCGGCGACGGGACCTACAAAGGCGTCGCCCCGGACAGCAAGCTGCTGGTCGGCAAGGTGCTCAACGACTTCGGCGGCGGGAGCGAGTCCGGCGTCATCGCCGGGATGGAGTGGGCAGCGGCCAAGGCCGACGTCGTCAACATGAGCCTGGGCAGCGCGTGGTCCAGCGACGGCACCGACCCGATGTCGTTGGCGCTCAACCGGATCACCGCCGAGACCGGCGCCCTGTTCGTGGTCGCGGCAGGCAACAGCGGGCCGTCGGACGAGACGATCGGCAGCCCGGCGGCCGCGGACGCGGCGCTGACCGTCGGCGCCGTCGACCGGCAGGACGCCCTCGCCGAGTTCTCCTCGCGCGGGCCGCGGATCGACGGCGCGATCAAACCGGACATCACCGCCCCCGGCGTAGGCATCGTGGCCGCGCGGGCGAAGAACGGCCAGATCGGCACCCCGGTGGGCGAGGGGCACGTCGCCCTCTCCGGCACCTCGATGGCGGCCCCGCACGTCGCGGGCGCCGCGGCGATCCTCGCCGGTCAGCACCCGGACTGGACCGCCGAGCAGCTCAAGGCCACGCTCATGGCCAGCGCGCGGCCCAACCCGGCGCTGTCGACCTTCCAGCAGGGCGCGGGCCGCGTGGACGTCGCCCGCGCGGTGACCCAGTCGGTGTCGTCCGCGCCGGTGAGCCTCAGCCTCGGCGCCGCCCGCTGGCCGCACCACGACGACGAGGCCATCGTCAAGACCCTGACCTACCGCAACTCCGGCTCCGCGCCGGTCACCCTGCGGGTCGCCGCCGACCTGCGCGACCCCTCGGGCCAGGCGGCGCCCGTGGGCATGATCTCCGTGTCGCCCGGCGAGGTCACCGTTCCCGCGAGCGGCACGGCCGACGTCACCGTCACCACCAAGACCGCCGTCGACGGCCCGGACGGCGTCTACAGCGGCGTCGTGGCCGCTTCGGACGGCGCGGCGTCGATCAACACGCCGATCGGGGTCACCAAGGAGGTCGAGAGCTACGACGTCACCCTGAAGTTCCTCGACCACAACGGCGCGCCCACCCCGGAGTACTTCTTCCGGTTCGTCGACCTCGCCCGCGCCAAGGCCCACGTCGGCCACGACCCGTCCGGGACGGTGGTCGCCAGGGTCCCGAAGGGCACGTTCTACTTCGACGCGTGGGTCCAGACCCTGGCCGGAGCGGACTCGCGGGTCACCCAGGTGATGGAGCCCGCGTTCACCGTCACCGGGGACGCCGAGCTGACCGTCGACGCGCGGCAGGGCAAGGCGATCGGGATGGCCGTGGAGCGCGCGACCGCGAAGCCGGGGACCTCCGACCTGTTCTTCCGCATGCGGACCGACTGGGGCGACACCGGGACCGGCATCGTCACGAACGACTTCGACGGCATTCTCCTGCGGCCGTCGACCACGTCGTCGCCAGGCCGCGCCACCCTCACGGTCAACTCCCGGCTCGCCGAGCCGGACGGCAAGGGCGGCTTCGTCGGCAGCCCGTACCTCTACCACGTGTCGTGGTCGCACGACGGCGGCGTCCCGGCCGAGCTCACCCGGCGCTTCGCCGACCGCGACCTGGTCAAGTCGAACACCACCGTGGCGTCCCAGGCGCCGGGGAGGAACGGCTTCCTGGAGTGGTTCGCGGGCGGCGCGCTGCCGCTGCGGATCACGGAGTACTTCTCGCCCGACGTCCCCTGGGACGGCACGTTCGCGCAGATAGCCTCGCCGGATGCGTTCCCGCCGGACAGCTCGCTGGGCACGTCGCTCCCGCGCCGGTTCCGCGCGGGCCAGCCGGTGACCCAGCGGTGGAACGCGGCCGTCTTCGGCCCCGCGTTCCCGGCCGCGCGCCGCCCCGACGACTGGGCGGGCCGCCTCGGCGACGAGATGGCCTTCAACGTCCCGCTGTTCGCCGACGCCGACCCGAACCACTACGGCGGCTCCACCACCGACACGGCCAAGACGACGCTGCACCGCGACGGCGCCCTGCTCGCCGAGTCGGAGTACGCGGGCAGCCTGGACGCGCTGGCGCCCGCCACCAAGGGCGCCTACCGGCTGCACGCGGAGGCGACCCGCGGCGAGGTCTCCGAGCTGTCCACCTCCGTCACCGCCGACTGGACCTTCACCTCCGACCACGTCGCGGGTACGGCGCCCGCGGGTCTGCCGCTGCTGGCCGTCCGGTTCGCCCCGAACCTCGACGACGCCAACCGCGCCTGGGCGGGCCGCCCGTTCACCGTGCCGGTCTACGTCCAGCACAACACGCCCGGCGCCGCCGTCCGCACGCCCACGGTCCAGGTGTCCTACGACGACGGCGCCACCTGGCGCCCGGTCCCGCTGGTCACGGCGAATGACCGCTGGACGGCCGTCCTGGTGCACCCGGCGGGGGCGAAGTTCGTGTCCCTCAAGGCGAAAGCGACCGACGCGAACGGCAACTCGGTCGACCAGACGATCATCAGGGCCTACGGCCTGAAGTGATCCACCGCCCCTCGGGCCGGGCAGAACCGCGGCGGCGGCTGCCCGGCCCGAGGCGTGTCGACAAACATGACCAACCCACCAGGGTCTACAAAGCACCAAGTCCGCCAGCACAGTTCCGGTCAGGCGAGGGCTTGGGTGGGTGGGAGGCGGGCGGCTCGCATGGCCGGGTAGGCGCCCGCGGCTATGCCTACCGCCGCGGCTACGGCCACGCCGCCGAGGAGGGCGGGGGTCGGGAGGACGGCGGGCCACTCTTGGGTGAGCGCGTAGGCGGCGGTGACGAGCACGCCTGCCAGCACGCCCGCGAGGCCGCCCAAACCGGACAGCAGCACCGACTCGGTGAGGAATTGGCCGCGGATCTGGCGTCTGGTCGCGCCCAGGGCTCGGCGTAGGCCGATTTCGCGCTTGCGTTCGAGGACCGAGACGACCATCGTGTTCGCCACTCCGACGCCGCCGACGAGCAGGGCCACCGCGCCAAGGCCCAGGAACAGGGAGTCGTAGGTCGTGTCGGTGATCCGTTGGGCCACCAGCGCCTCCGACGGCCGGGTCACGTCGATCTCGTTGGGAGCGGCGGGGTTCAGGGTTTGGGCGAGAACGGCGCGGACGTCCTCCACTTCGGACTCCAGGGCGCGCAGGTACACGCGGCTCGGGTGGCCGTCGAAGTCCAGGTTTCGCCTGGCCGACTCCCAGCCCACGAGCACGGACCGCTCCACTTCCGGGGCCAAGGGCATCGGGGCGAGGATGCCGATCACCGTGAACCACGTGTCGTCGATCCAGACCTGTTGGCGTCGCGCGTGATCCATGCCCAGCCGGGCCGCGGCGACCGCGCCGAGCACGACCGTGGGGAACGGTTCCGTGGTCGGGCCCAGGAACACCCCGGACGCCACGTCGCCGCCGAGCACGTCGAGCAGGTCGGCGGAGGCCGCGAGCACCGACAGGCCCGAGGTTTCCGCCGCGTCGATCTTGTCGTTGCGGCGCACGGATTTCGCCGTGCTTCCGGTCGCCGACGCCGCGGTGACCGGGGCGATTCGCCTCGCCATCGGGATCGCGGTGTCGGGCAGGACCGCGTCGTCGCCGAACAACGTCTGCCCGGGACCGGCCACGAGCAGGTTCGTGCCCAGGGCGGACAGCTGGTCGTGCAGGGCTTTCGCGCCGGAGGCCGGGATCGCCAGCACCGCGACCATGGCGGCGACGCCGATTCCGATGCCCAGCGCGGAAAGCACCGCACGCGCGGGCCGCGTGCGCATTCCGACCGCGCCGAGCGCCAGGATGTCGCGCGGGCCGAGCCGGGTCGGAACCGGCGCGGGCGGTGTGGGGGTCGTCGTCATCGCGGCGCCCCGGCCGGGGTTCCCGTGTCGACGCGCAGCGTCCCGTCCAGCAGTTCCACCCGGCGCGGCGCCGCCGCCGCGATCCCCCGGTCATGGGTGATGATCACAATGGTCGTCCCGTCCGCGTTGAGTTCGTTGAGCAGCGCCAGGATCGCGGCGCCGTTCTCGGTGTCCAGGTTTCCGGTCGGCTCGTCGGCCAGCACGATCGCGGGCCGGTTCACCACCGCCCGCGCGATCGCCACCCGCTGGCGCTCGCCGCCCGACAGCTCGCCCGGCAGATGCCCGGCCCGGTGCCCGAGCCCGACGCGCTCCAACGCGGCCAGCGCCAGCGGCCCGCGCTGTCGCCGCGCCACGCCCGCGTACGGCAGGCCAGCGGCGACGTTGTCCACCGCGCTCACGCCGTCGCTGAGGAAGAACCGCTGGAACACGAACCCGATCCAGCGCGACCGCAGCGCCGACAGCGCCCGGTCCGACAATGCCGCGACGTCGTGCCCGCGCAGCTCCACCCGGCCCGTGGTCGGCCTGTCCAGCGTCCCCATCAGGTGCAGCAGCGTGGACTTGCCCGAGCCGGACGGCCCGACGATGGCCAGCATCTCCCCGTCCCGAACCGACAGCGACACCTCGCGCAGGGCCCGCACACCCCCCGGGTAGGTCCGCGTCGCCGCGCGCACCGCCAGCACCGGGGTCATGAGGTCGTCACCACGGTCATGCCCGCTCGCAGGCCCTCGCCCGCCACCTCGACCTTGCCGCCGCTGAACAGCCCGGTCCGCACCGCGACGAGCCGCCGCGCGCCGCCCTCGTCGACCTCCACCGCGTAGCCGCCTTCGGCGAGCGCGAGCAGCGCGCCCACCGGGACCGCGAGCACGTTCTCCCGCTTGCCCTTCACGAAGTGGACGGTGGCGGGCGCCGCGTCGAGCGAGCCCGTCGCGGCCGGGTCGTCCGGGGTGACGACCACGTCGACCGCGGCCTTTCCGCTGCCGTCCTCCTTCTCCGACGCCGCCGAGGTCCCGACGGAGCGGATGGTGCCCGCGGTGCTTCCCCCGCCGGTGATGTCGAGCGCGACCTTGCCGCCCGCCTTGGCCAGCGACTGCTTGGTGGCGTCGAGCTTGACCAGGACCACCTTCTCGGTCCCGGTGACCTTCACCAGCTCCGCCGCGCCCGGCCCGCCGAGTCGCCCGGTCACCGCGGAGATCCGCACCGGCCCCGGCGTGAGAACGGCGTCGCCCAAGCCGAACACCCCGGTCTGCTCGGCCCCCAGCGACTTCTGCCACCGCTTGAGCGCCGCGCTGGTGGCCGAGGTGAACTTCTCGTCCGGCTTGCCCGCGCTGAAGCCGAGCGCTTTCAGGTTCTCCTCCAGCTCCGCGATGTCCGGCCCGGCCTCGGCGCCCTCGGCGAGGTCCCGATAGAACGGCAGCGTCCCGTAGAACAGCACGACGGGCTTCGCGTCGAGCCCGTACACGCTCTGCCCCCTGCTGATCTCCGCGCCGACCCGCGGCAGCGAGGTGACCGTGCCGGGCTTGCGGCCCGCGATCACGGTCTCCACGCCGTGCCCGAGCGTGCCGCGCGCCGTCTCCTCCTCGGTCAGGGTCGCGGTGACCACCTTGGTGGTCGCGACCGGCGGCGGCCCCTGCTCCGAGTTCGCCGCGGTCGCGGAGATCCTCGTCAGCACCACCACCGATGCCGTGCCGAGCACCACCACGACGACCGCGCCGGACACCAGGAACCGGGTCCGCCGCCTCCCTCGGACCTCCTCTGACCCGCTCATCAAGCCACCCCGCAAACCGAACGGCCCCGCTCAGGGGCGCGCTGTGCCGGTGCTTCGCTCGCGGGCTCGGTCATGGCGCGGGCTCCACGGCCACGGCCGCCCCGTCGAACCCGCACGCCTTCATCGCGGCGTCGATCTTCGCCCGGTCCGCCTCCTGGTCGCCGCCCCCGCCGGGAGAGCCCAGGGAGATCCCGCCGCCGGGGGCGTTCGGGTCGGGGTCGGGCACGTCGAGGCCGTGTTCGCGCAGGCACTTGGCCTGCTCCCGCAGCTTGTCGATCTCGGCGGGATCGAGTTTGGGCATCTCGCCGCCGTTGGGCAGCAGCGTCCGGCACGCCGCGTTGGCCGTGTCCAGCTCGGTCATGCCGGGCGGCAGCGCGGCCGCGGTGGCTCCGGCCTTCGGGCGCACGGCGATTTCGCCGCCGCCGTCCGCGTCGATCCGCGGGTCTGGCATGTCGACCCCGTGCTCGCGCATGCATTTCGCGTAGTCGAGCATCTTGTCGCCGTCGGACTTGCCGTCGCCTGCCTGCTTGTCGGCCGCCTCGGCTGGCGACGAGATCGAAGCGACCTTGTCCTCGCCGCCGGTGTCGCCACCGCAGCCCGCCGTCAGGATCAGCAGGGCGATCGCCCCCAAGCCCATCGTCGTTGTCCCCATCGCGCGTCCTTTCGCCGGAGAAGTCGTTCTTGACGGGATGTCTACTGATCCGGCGATCTCGATCGGATAAGCGAAACTCCTTATCCGGCGCTTATCCCGCCCGGCGCAGACTGGACGCGTGCGAGTGCTGGTGGTGGAGGACGAGCGCCTGATGGCGGACACGATCGCGGAGGGGCTGCGCAGGCTCTCGATGGCCGTGGACGTCTGCTACGACGGGGACCAGGCCCTGGAGCGGATCGGCGTGCACGGCTACGACGTCGTCGTCCTCGACCGCGACCTGCCCAAGACCCACGGCGACGACGTGTGCCGCGCGGTGGCCGAGGCAGGCGGCGAGACCAAGGTGCTGATGCTCACCGCGGCGGCCGACGTCGACGAGCGCGTCGCCGGACTCTCGCTCGGCGCCGACGACTACCTCACCAAGCCGTTCGCGTTCGCCGAACTCGTCGCCAGAGTGCGCGCGCTCGCGCGCCGGACCCGGCCCGCGCTGCCTCCGGTGCTCGAACGCGGCGGTGTCCGGCTCGACCTGCCCCGGCACCAGGCCGCCAGGGACGGCCGGTTCCTGCAGCTCTCGCCCAAGGAGTTCGCCGTGCTGGAAGTGCTTATGCGCGCGGAGGGAACCGTTGTCAGCGCCGAGGACCTGCTGGACAAGGCGTGGGACGAGCACACCGACCCGTTCACCAACGTGGTGCGCGTCGCGGTGATGACCCTGCGCCGCAAACTCGGCCAGCCCGGCCTTATCGAGACCGTGCCCGGCGCCGGTTACCGGTTCGGCTCTTGACCAGGCTGCGGCTGTCCATCCGCGCCCGGTTGACCCTGGTCTACGGCGGGCTGTTCCTGCTCGCCGGGGTCCTGCTGCTGCTGATCAACTACGTCCTGTTCGACACGTCGCTGCCCGACACGTCGACCTTCGCCGAGAACGCCGTCGCCGCCCAGACCGCGGGCGCCCCGCCGTTCCTGAAGCCCGGGACCGTGCCCAACCTGGCCAACGCCACCAACGTCGTGGCGAGCACGCTCTCGGACTACCGCCAGTCGGCCCTGGCCGCGCTGCTGGTCCAGTCGAGCGTCGCGCTGGTGCTCACCGCGTGCCTGGCGGTGCTGCTGGGCTGGGCGGTCTCGGGCCGGGCGCTGGCCCCGGTGCACGCCATCACCGCGACCGCGCGGCGGCTCGGCGCGTGGAGCATGGACCGCCGCATCCACCTCGACGGCCCCGACGACGAGCTCAAGGAACTCGCCGACACCTTCGACGGGATGCTCGACCGGCTGTCGGTCTCCTTCGACAGCCAGAAGCGGTTCGTCTCGAACGCCTCGCACGAGTTGCGCACCCCCCTGGCGGTGCAGCGGACCCTCATCGAGGTCGCCATGGCCGACCCCGCCGCCCCGCGGGAGACCCGCAAGCTGGGTGAGCAGCTGCTCTACATGAACGAGCGCAGCGAGGCGATGATCGAGGGCCTGCTGCTGCTGGCCCGCAGCGACCGCGGCCTGGTCAGCCGGTCGCCGGTGCGGCTGGACGAGGTGGTGGCCGCGGTCGTCGCGGCGGCCTCGGCGACCGCGGCGGCGGCCGGGGTGCGGGTCGAGTGTTCGGTGCGGGCCAGGACCGTTGTCGGCGACCCGGTGCTGCTGGAGCGGCTGGTGACCAACTTGGTGGACAACGCCGTCGCCTACAACCAGCCGGGCGGCTGGGTGCGCGTGGCGGTCGGCGACGACCCGGCCCTGGTGGTGCGCAACTCCGGACCGGTGGTGCCCGCCGACGCCGTGGCCGGGCTGTTCGAGCCCTTCCGCAGACTGGGAGCCGAGCGCACCGACTCACGCAACGCCGGGCTGGGGCTCTCGATCGTTCAGTCCGTCGCGCAGGCCCACGAGGGGTCGGTGACCGCCGAGGCGCGGCCGGAGGGCGGGCTCGCCGTCACGGTCCGCCTGCCCGGATGATGCCTCAGGTGCGGATCGAGACCGGGTGCGACGACGACGGTCGGCAGTGGGCGGTTGCTTCCTGAGGCGCTGAGGTGTGCGACGCGATTCGATCCCGGTAGCGACTTGAGCGAGCGGTTTGCCGCGGTATCCGGCTCGATGGGCATATTCCGCGGAGTGCTTCTGTCCCGGGACGCCGTTGGCCAGCGAATTCAGACGTTGGGTGACGGTGAGCCGGTGTGATTCACGTCGTCGCGCGCACCACCGGCGCCGGGGCGAGGCTACGCCTCAGTGGTCACCGCGGTGATCACACGTGGAATCCCTTGCTGATAGGGCGTGCGCGAACCTGCCTCCTGCGGGCGGGAGGTCGCGCGGCGGCGCCCCCCGAGGAGATCCCGTCCGGCACACACAGGATCGCGTTCAGGATCTCCCGCAAGTCATGCATCCCCATCACAGTCCCGGCCCACCACGGCAGCGATCGGCCCGGTCCGGCGGGCGAGCGAAAACCTATTGCCATTCGGTTTTCGGCTCGACATGATGATCCAGAAGCATCCCTCCCGCTCCCAGGAGTCGCGCCGTGGTTCGTCGTTCTCTTCCTGTCTCTCTGATCGCGGTCCTCGCTCTCGGCCTCGCGAACTCGTCAGCCGCCGCTCTGGCCGCACCAGCGGGCGTCTCCACCGCCGCCGCCGTGGTCACTCGGCAACCGGCGAACACCGATCCGCTCTCGCCGTCGCCGACGCCGGTGCCGCTCACCCTCGCGCCGCGCGATCTCAACGTCAGCTACACCTACAACGGCCAGCAGCGCACGCTCCAGCAGTATCTGGACGAGAAGGCCGAAGGCTTCGTCGTGCTGGACGGTGACAAGATCGTCACGGAGTGGTACGCGGCAGGCCGATCGCAGGACTCGCTGTTCCAGTCCTGGTCGCTGGCCAAGTCCTTCACCTCCGCCGCGATCGGAATCGCGATCGGCGAAGGTGAGATCGACTCGATCGAGGACACCGTGGGCGCCTACGTTCCCGAGTTGGCGAGCAGCGCCTACGGCGACATCACAATTCGCAACCTGCTCCGGATGGCGTCCGGCATCGAGTGGTCGGAGCCCATCCACGGCGTCACGATGGCGACCCTCGTCGGCCTCGGCGCGTTCGACATCCTCGACGGGGCAGGCGACGCCACGAAGAGTTCGACGCCGCAGGGCGCCGCGTTCAACTACACGAGCCTGAACACCGCCGTCCTCGCCGTCATCCTCAGCCGCGCCACCGGCATGCCCTTCCACACCTACATCCAGCAGAAGCTGTGGAACCCGGGCGGAATGGCGTCCACCGCCTATGTCGGCAACGACGCGCACGGCCACTCGCTCGGCTACTGCTGCTTCTTCGCCAACGACCGCGACTACGCCCGGTTCGGCAGCCTCATGCTCAACGGCGGGCGGGCAGGCGGCCGCCAGGTCGTCCCGCAGGACTGGGTGACCCTCTCCACGGCTCCGGCGGGCAACGTCGCCGATTACGGGCTGAGCTGGTGGGTCGATGGCGACGACGGGTTCTACGCCGACGGCCTCGGCGGCCAGAACATCTACGTCTCGCGCACCCACAACGTCGTCATCGTGAAGAGCACCTCCCTCAACGTTGACGACGGCGAAGACCTTCCCGCCTACCGGGCCGTCGCCGCGGCGGTCGCCCAGACCCGCTGATCCTCGCCGCGCAGCGCCGTGACCGTCCTACCGCCGCATTCCCGGCGACCTTCGCGGACGCCGGGTGTCGTCGGTCCTCCCGGCGTTCTCATCACCAGAAAAGGAAGCCGGAATGTCTGCGAAACAACCAAGCGACTCCGCCGTCGACGCTCAACTCGACGCGCGACTCGACACACTGGCCGACGGCTACGTCCATACCGTCCGCTCGCCCGTGCTCCGCACCCCGGCCGACAGCGGCCTCGACTTTGACGACGTGTCGTTCCCCTCCGAGGACGGCACCCCACTGGAGGCATGGCTCATCCCCCGCGCGGGCTCGGACAAACTCATCATCTTCACCCACCCCATTTCGTTCAGCCGTTACGGATTCCCGGCGCACATCGAGCCCTGGAAGTCCGCTTTCGGGGAAGGCTTCGGCAACGACTTCGAGGTCAGCTTCATCCCTCACTACAAAATCCTGCACGACAACGGCTACAACGTCCTGACCTTCGACTTCCGCAACTTCGGGCACAGCGGCGCCGCGAACGGCGGGTTGCAGTCCGCCAACCGGTTTGAAGCGCGCGACGTGCTCGGCGCCCTGGCCTACGTCCGCTCCCGACCCGACCTCGCCGACATGACGCTCGGCATCTTCGCCAACTGCATGGGCGCGAACGCGACCTTCCGCGCCATCGCCACCAACCCGCGCGCCTTCGACGGGGTGCGCTGCCTGGTGGCGCCCCTGCTGCTCTCGGCTCGCGCCTTCCTGTCACGGCAGCTGGAAAATCTCGGCATCGCCGCGGAATACGCCGACGAAGTCGACCGACGCCAGCACGCGCGAACTGGGACGTGGTTGACCGACGCGGACACCGCCGCCTGGGCGCCTGCCGTGCGGATGCCCACGTTGACCTACGGCGTCCACGACGACGCTCTGGTCGGGCCGGACGATCTCAAGAAGACGTTCGAGGCCATCGGCACGCCGGAGAAGGATCTGTTCTGGATCCACGACACCTCTGCCCGGTGGGACGGCTACGTCCACTTCCAGCGCCACCCCGAGCGCGTCTTGAAATGGTTCGCCAAGTACCTGTAGACCCCGGCGCGCACCGCGGCCGGGGGATCAGGTCGATGCGGGCGGGCTCGCCTCGGCCGCGGCGGGCCGGGGGTCGGCAGGCGGCAGGTCGAGGGCGGCGAGACGCCGGAGGTCGGCGACGATGTCGATGGATGGGTCGCGCAGCCACTGGATCTGGAGGCCCTCGGCGGCGGCGAGCAGTATCCGCGCCCGCCATTCGTTGCCGGGGCCCGCGATCTGTTCGATGAGGTCGAGGATGACGCTCGTGCGCCGCCGCATGAACGCGTGCGCGGGGTGGGCGGGGTCGGCCGCGGCGGCGGTCATGTCGACGAACAGTTTGATCAGGCCGGGTGTCCGGGTGGTGTGGGCGAGCAGGGCCCAGATTCCCTCAAGCGTGGTCAGGTCGTAGGTGTCGGCGTATTCGCGGTCCCGCGCCGCCAGGATTTCGACAAGCAGTTCGTCCTTGCTGTCGAAGTAGTGCAGCACACCCGCCTCGGTGAGCCCGGCGGCCTCGGCGATGGTCTTCAGCGACGGGCCCTGGCGTCCGGAGTTCTGGTACGCCTCCAGCGCGACCCGCAGGATCTCCGCCCGGCGCGCGATCCCCTTGGAGTAAGGACCGCGCTGCGTCTTGGTGGCCATGGCCGCAATCTACCCCGGGCTCGCGACGTCGTCTGTGGCGTTCATGCCCAGGTGCTCGATGTGGTAGACCGCTTCATCGAGCAGTTGGGCGACGTGGTTGTCGTAGAGGCTGTAGACCACGCTGCGGCCGCGGCGGGTGCCGGTGACCAGGCCGAGGGCGCGCAGCAGGCGCAGCTGGTGGGACACCGCGGACTGTTCCATCTCGACCGCGTCGGCCAGGTCGCCCACCGCGCAGGGGCCGTGCCGCAGGCGGGTCAGGATGCGCAGCCTGCTGGGGGTGGCGAGGGCCTGCAGGGTGGCCGCCACGGTCGCGGCCGACTCCGCGTCCAACTGCGCGGGCGGGGTGTTGCCGCCGTTGATCCCGTGACCCATGGTCGCATCCTACTGCGTGAACAAATGAACACCTCTTCAGATGATCCGGTATGGTGTCCCTCGTGACCCTCACCTTGAGCACCGGGACCGAAGGCCGCGCCGCCCGCGCCGGACGAACGGGCGCCTTCGCGTTGGCCGAGGTCCGGTGGGCGAGCGCCGCCACCGCGTTGTTCCTGCTCGGGCTGGTCGCCTGGTGGTCCGGCGGGCCGGACTGGCTGTGGTGGTCGCTGCTGCTGGCCTGCTACGCCGCGGGCGGCTGGGAGCCCGCGCTGGAAGGGCTGCGGGCGCTGCGGGAGAAGACGCTCGACGTCGACCTGCTGATGATCGTGGCCGCGATCGGCGCCGCGGCCATCGGCCAAGTGGTCGACGGCGGGTTGCTGATCGTCATCTTCGCCACCTCCGGCGCCCTGGAGGCGGTCCTCACCCGACGCACCGCGGATTCGGTGCGCACGCTGCTCGATCTCACCCCCGAACGCGCGACGCGGCTGGGCGACGACGGGCGCGAGCAGGTGGTGGACGCCGCCGCCCTGCGGGTCGGGGACCTGATCCTGGTCCGCCCGGGCGAGCGGATCGGGGCCGACGGCGTGGTCGTCGACGGCGGCAGCGAGGTCGACCAGGCCTCGATCACCGGGGAGCCGCTGCCCGCGACCAAGACCGCGGGCGACGAGGTGTTCGCGGGCACCCTGAACGGATCAGGCGCCCTGCGGGTGCGGGTCGGCCGCGACGCCTCGGACAGCGTGCTCGCGCGCATCGTCGCCATGGTCGAGCGGGCGTCGGCGACCAAGGCGAAAACCCAGCTGTTCATCGAGAAGGTCGAGCAGCGCTACTCACTCGGCGTGGTGGTGGCCACCCTGGGCCTGTTCGCCGGGCCGCTCGCCTTCGGGGCCGAGGTGCAGCCGACGCTCCTGCGGGCCATGACGTTCATGATCGTCGCCTCCCCCTGCGCGCTGATCCTGGCGACCATGCCGCCGCTGCTGGCGGCGATCGCCAACGCCGGACGGCACGGCGTGCTGGTGAAATCCGCCGTCGCGGTCGAACAACTCGCCACCGTCACCGCCGTGGTCCTGGACAAGACCGGCACCCTCACCGAAGGCAAGCCCCACCTGGTCGACGTGCGGCCCGCGCCGGGAGTCGACCCCGACACCCTGCTCGCCCTGGCCGCGGCAGCCGAGCGGTTCAGCGAGCACCCCCTCGCGCACGCCATCGTCGCCGCCGCCCGGGAACGCGGACTGACCCCGCCCGACGCCGAAGACTTCCGCGCCACGCCCGGCGTCGGCGTCACCGCCCGCGTCGGAGACCACGTGGTCTCGATCAGCGGCGCGGCCCCGGACACCGCGACCTCCGGCGAGACCGCCGTCGCCGTGACCGTCGACCGGGAACCCGCGGGGGTGCTGTTGCTGACCGACCGCGTCCGGCCGTCGAGCGAACAAGCCGTCGCGGACCTCACCGCTCTCACCGGACGCGGCCCCGTCCTGCTCACCGGGGACAACCCCGCCGCGGCACGGCACGTCGCGACCCGGGTCGGCATCGCCGACGTGCGCGCGGGACTGCTGCCCGAGGACAAAGCCGCGGCCGTGCGCGCGTTGCAAGCCGAGGGACACAGCGTGCTGGTGGTCGGCGACGGCGTCAACGACGCCCCCGCCATGGCCACCGCGCGGGCGAGTATCGCCCTGGGCCGCGGCGGAGCCGACCTCACCGTCGGAACCGCGGACGCCGTCGTGATCGGCGACGACCTCGACACCATCCCCGCCCTCGTCGCGCTCGCCCGCCGCGCCCGCCGGGTGGTCATCGCCAACCTGACCATCGCCGCGACCTTCATCGTGGTCCTGGTCGCCTGGGACCTGCTCGGCGCCCTGCCGCTGCCACTGGGCGTCGCCGGACACGAAGGCTCCACCGTCTTGGTCGCCCTCAACGGCCTGCGCCTGCTCGCCAACCACACCTGGCCCGGCAGGCGAAACCCCTGACCTGGCCGGACCCGCTCGGCGATGTCGGACGCCGCCACGGGGCGGCCCGTCGCTGATGGAGACGCAGCGCCAGTCACCCTAGAAGTCTTGCGCGATGCGGCTGCCGCGTCGCTCGCGAGTCCACAATGGATTTCCGCGCGAGGCCGTGCCCGAGTTCCAACGGCAGCCGCGGCATGCGGCGCCATCGGCGACATTCACCTTTACGGTTTCTTTACTTGGATGCCGCGGGCGGTCATACTGCGGAGGAGGGGAGTACTTCGGAAGGGTCTGCCCGGTCAGTACGGACATCCCGTTGGGTGTCCCCGGGAGGCCGCCCCAGGTGGGTGAAGGAGACCTCGAACGCGATGTTCGAGGAGGTTCTTGTGCCCGGTTCAGCGGTCGTCCTGGCGAGCCCCGCCCAATCCCCCGAGTCCGTGGGTTCGCCGGGATTGTGGTTGCTCAGCATCGCGGTCCTGCTGGGGCTGCTTGTCGCCGATTTCCTGGTCACCCGCCGCCCGCATGTGGTGGCAATGCGGGAGGCGGTCGGGTGGTCGGTGTTCTACCTCGCGCTGCCGATGGTGTTCGCGTTCTGGCTCTGGACCCACTTCGGGGGCGAGCAGGCGATCGAGTTCATGACGGGGTTCGTGGTGGAGAAGTCCCTGTCGGTGGACAATCTGTTCGTTTTCATGCTGCTGCTCGCCGCGTTCGCGGTGCCCCCCGCCGTCCAGCAACGCGTGCTGCTGTTCGGCATCGTCGGAGCCCTGGTCCTCCGAGCGGTCTTCATCGCGGCGGGCGCCGCGATGCTGGCGGCGGGCACCTGGGCGTTTCTCGTCTTCGGCGTGATCTTGTTCGGCTCAGCGGTGAAGATCCTGCATGAGGCGCTGACCGGCGCCAGTGTCGATAAAGACATCTCCGGGATGCGGTCGGTCCGCCTGGTGCGCCGGATGATGCCGGTCACCGACGACTACCGGGGCACCCGCCTGACCGTGCGTGACAACACACGACGCGCACTCACCCCCTTGGCGGTCGTGGTGGTGGCGGTCTTCGCGACCGACGTGGTGTTCGCCGTGGACTCGGTGCCCGCGGTCTACGGCATCACCGACGACCCCTACCTCGTGTTCGCCACCAACGCCTTCGCTTTGCTCGGCCTGCGCGCCCTCTACTTCGTGCTGCACTCCGCGCTGGCCAAGCTCATCCACCTCAACCACGGCCTGGCGATCATCCTCGGATTCATCGGGCTGAAACTCGTGCTGCACTGGGCCCACGGCCTCTGGCCCGGCGTGCCGCAGATCCCCACCCCGGTCTCCCTGGCCGTCATCGTCGCGGTCCTGGCCACCGTCACCCTGACCAGCCTGCGCGCCCGGCGGCGCGCCACCGACCGCATCGGTCACCCCGCCCCGGAGGCCACCGCACGACAGGACTGAACCATGCTCACCGCACCCCTCGCCAACGCGCTGATCGACATCTCCCTCACCGTGCTCATCCTCGCCGCCCTGGTCATCACCTGCGCGGCGATGACGCCACCCCGACCACCCCGCGGACCACATCACTGACACCTCTGGCCCCGACCGAGCGACGTGGCCGTTGCGGCCAGCGGAGGTCGGCGGCGTCATCGACGTGGGCCCGGGGCAGGATCGGGCCGGGGGGCGTGCTTTGCCTGGCCGAGGGCGGCGGGCTGCCCCCGTGGGACACCGGGGCGGGCGGGGCCGTTTGACCGCGTCTCCAGAGCGGGTGCGGCGGTGTCGCGGGGGCTTGGTCTCATTCGGCCAGTCGGCTCGCTCGGTCCAAGATGTGTCGTGCGTTGGTGTTGTCGCGGTATGAGCGGAGTTGGCGCAGGAAACCGCGGAACACGGTGTCGACGCGGGCGGAGTGGACATAGGGGTACTCGTCAAGGAAGCCCTGCCAGGTGGCGCATGCCAGGTCCACGCGGTTGTGGCGCAGGTGCAGGTCGGCGAGACGGTCGGTGGTGAGCATCCGTGCCCGGCGCTGGCCCGCGGGGCGGTGGTTGAGCGAGGCGCGCCAGGCGCCCTGGGCCGAAGAGCGATCGCCGAGGATGGCGAGCGCCTGGCCCTTGTGGTACATCAGGTTCGCTCGGGCGGTGGGCTCGTCGGACTGCCGCGTGTCACCGGAGCCGTCGAGGCGTTTCTCGGCTTCGGTCAGCCGGGACAGGGCTTCGGCGCGGTTGGCGAGGGCCGCTTGGGCGACGGCGGCCTGCCCGAGCAGTTCCGCCTGGGTGTCGGGTGGGGCCTGTCTGCCCGCGCGGGCCAGCGCCGCTTCCGCCATCAGGGCCGCCTGCCGGTGGTGGCCCAGGAACCAGGCCTGCACGCTCATGCTGCGCAGGACGACGGCGTGGCCGATGGGGTCGCCCGCCTGCATGGTCAGTTCCAGCGCTATCCGGAAGTAGTGCTGGGCGAGGTTGTGGTGCAGGTCGTCAAAGCACATGAAGCCCGCCAGGTGGATGAGCGTGGCCGCCGCGCTCAGCAGCGTGCTCCCGCCGCGCTTCGCCTGGTGGGTCCGCAGCCACGCCGCGACGTCGGAGGCCAGGTAGGCGGTGAGCGCGAACCGGGCGTGGCCGCCGCCGAACGCCTGGTCGGCGGTGACGAACGCGGAGGTCATCGCGCCGATCCCGGCCATGATCCCGCGCTGGACCGGTCCGAGGGCGATCCGCGGTGGACGCGGGGGACCCGACCACTCGGGGACCACCGCCCAGTCGAAGCGGAACGGCTGCTCCCACAGCACTGCCCGGCGGGCCGGATCAAGGTCGGCCAACGCGAGCCCGCTCAGGCCCCGCACCCCCGACGCCTCCTCGGGCGGCAGTTCCGCGTGACCCGCCCGCGAACCCGCCATCCCGGTCTCGATCTCGGACACCGGCCGCCCCAGGCGGCGCGAGAACGCCTCGGCCACGAAGGAGGGGACCGGTGGGCGGGGACGGCTGCCCGACAGCCAATGCGACACGGTGGTCCGGTCATAACCCAGAACCACGCCCGCCTCCGCCGCCACGCGATTCACCGCGGCGGAAAAATTATGGCTCGTCCACCGCGCCTCCTTGAGCAAAGAACGCAGCGCTTCATTATTTCTGCGTTTCCGCGCGGCCATGCCCCTCCTGCCCTTGCCCGGCATTCGCGAACCTGCGAGAACGTGGATAGCAGGTCGATCGACTGACGTTCCAGTGAAGTGTCAAGGCCGGAGCCTGACAACCCGTCAACAGGGTGACGCCACCCGTGCGCCCGTTCGGGTGATCGCGACCGACCACCCCGTTCCACCAGGCCAAAGCATATCGATGCGCGTGAATGCGACACGCTCCCTTCCCGCTTTCAAGGTCTGCGTTCTTCGTCACTTGGCCGCGGTGGCACAAATTTCCCTCTTTTGTCATGCGAGGCAAAGATTCAACACGTTCAACCGGAGCAGGCGCGCCAGGGGCTGGCGGGAGCGCTGGCGAAGAAGTTGACTGGGCCCTGGATCCGCCGCCGGACCTGCGATCCGGCCGTTGCCTTTCGCGTGCCAAAAAAGGCTCGGGGATGTCCCGATGCGGACTCGAAGAGTCCCCTGTCGTCTGCCGAACTGATGAGGAGTGGCGAGTTGGAAACCTTGGAACCCGAGCGCGTGGAGTCGGAGCGATGGGTGCTCGTCGAGGGTGTCTCCACCCTCTACCGCGAATTGGGCGAGGGGCCGGTGGTCCTGTTCCTGCACGGCAACGCCAGCAGCGGACGGGAATGGCTGGCCGCCATGCGCGCCTTGGCCTCGACCCACCGCGTGATCGCGTTGGCACTGCCGGGGTTCGGCGACACCGGCCCCGTGGGGGACGTCCGTCCACCCCGGATGGTGTCCTTCATCGCCGCTTTCCTCGACGCGATCGACGTGGCCGAGGTCGTCGCGGTCGGCCACTCCTACGGCGGGCTGCTCGCGGCCGAACTCGCGCTGACGCACCCGCGGCGCGTCACGCGTTTGGTGCTGGTGGACGCCAACGGGCTCGGGCGGGCGATCAATCCGCTGGTGGTCGCGGAGTCGCTGATCCCGGTCCCGGTCGCCGAACTGGTGGTCGCCGCCCTGCTCCTGCCGGGCGGGGCCCTGCTGCGGGTGGCCTCGTTCGGCTTGCAGTTCCGGCAACCGTGGCGGGTGCCCTGGCATGTCTGGCTTGAGCAGCTGCGCCTGTCGCGTTCGCGGACCTTCCTGTGGACGTCGTTCGACGTCGTCCGCCGGGGCGTCGGCCTGGGGGGACAGCGCCACGTCGTGCTCGACCGCCTCCGGGACATCGCCGTCCCCACCCTGGTGGTGTGGGGCCTGACGGACGAAACGCTGCCGATTTGGCAGGGGCTGTTCGCGACCTGGCGGCTCCCCGAGGGAAGGTTCGCGGTCATCGGAGGCGCGGGCCACGTCCCGCATCTGGACAGCCCGGAGCAGTTCTTCGGCCACCTTGGCCGCTTTGTGCTGCGGCAGACCTACCTGCTGGGGTCCCGGTTGGCGCTGGAATCCGTGGACGCCTTGCCATTAAGCGACCAGGACCGGGCCACGGCCCGTTTCCTGGCGCGGCTCTGCGTCGACGCGGCGGCGCCGACGAACTTCCTGCTGGGCAACCCCACCGCCCTGCGCGCGGCCGTGCGGACCCGCGGGCGCAGCCTGCTGCACGGCGCCGCCAACTTCCTCTCCGACCTGGCGACCCATCGCGGCCTGCCCTCGGCGGCCGACACCAGCGCCTTCGTCAAGGGGCGGGACCTGGCCGCGACGCCGGGGAAGGTGGTGTTCCGCAACGAGATCATGGAACTGATCCAGTACGAGCCGAGGACCGAGACCGTGCACGCCGTGCCCATGCTGGTCAGTCCGCCGTGGATCAACAAGTACTACGTCCTGGACCTCGCGCCGGGGCGCAGCGTCATCGAGTGGCTGGTCGAGCACGGGCACACCGTCTTCACGCTCAGCTACCGGAACCCGGACGCTGCGTCTCGGGACGTGGGTCTCGACCACTACCTGCGGGACGGCCTCGTGCCCGCGCTGGCGGTGATCGGGGACATCACCGGCGCGGCGGAGGTCAACCTCACCGGGGCGTGCCTGGGCGGGCTCCTCGCGCTCATGCTGGCCGCCTGGGTCGCCGAGGACGAGCGGCCCCGCGTCGGGTGCGTCTCGTTGCTCAACACCATCGCCGACTTCACCGACCTGGCGGACTTCGCCGCCAACAGCGTCAGCGGGAAGGTGATCAGACACCTCGTCGTCCCCGCCGTCGCGCGCGCGGCCGACCGGCGCGGCTATCTCAGCGGTCAGGGCATCGATGCCTTCTTCCGGTTCCTGCGAGCCAACGACCTGGTGTGGCGGTACGTGGGGGCGAACTGGCTCACGGGCGCGAAGCCGCCCGCGTTCGACATCCTGGCCTGGAACAGCGACACGATGAACGTCACCGCCCGCGCCCAGCAGTACTTCATGCGCGACGCCTGCCTGGACAACGCCTTCGCCAGGGGCCGCACCGAGTTCGCGGGCAGGCTGCTGCGGCCGGAGCGGATCGCCCAGGACGTGTTCGTCACCTCGGCGCGCGACGACCACATCATCCCGTGGGAGTTCGCCTACCGCACCACCGCCCTGCTGCCGGGGGACGTGCGGTTCCTGCTCGTCTCCGGCGGCCACATCGCGGGCGCGGTCTCGCCGCCCAGCCCCAAGGCCCGGTACTGGGCGAACGACGAACGGCCTTCCCCGGACCCCCGCACGTGGCTGGCGGGCGCCGCGGAGCACAAGGACACCTGGTGGCGCCCCTGGGTCGAGTGGCTGCGCGAGCGGTCCGGTCCCCAGCGCACGCCGCCGCCGACCGGGAGCGCCCGGCACCCGGCCGCGGAACCCGCGCCCGGCGTCTACATCCATGGCTGAGCCGGGTTCCAGGGACACCACGAACCACAAGGAGGACCGCAGTGCGGAGCACCCCGTCAGCAGGCCACGGCACAGTGGACCGCGAGGAGAGCCACCGCGTCGTCATCATCGGATCCGGGGTGGGCGGCAGCATCGCCGCCTTCCGACTCGCCCAGGCGGGCGTCGACAACCTCGTGCTGGAGCGGGGACGCCGGTGGCCAATCACCCCAGGGGGCGGCACCTTCCCCTGGTTCCCGTCGCTGGACAAGCGGCTGCTGTGGCTGGACCACGCGCTGCCTGCGCCGCTACGCGCCCACCTGCCGTGGCCCGCGTCGGCCATCGATTCCCTCGCCGCGGCCGTCCTCCCCCGCTCCACCGGGCTGCTGGACGTTCTGGCGCACCGGAATCTGACCGTCGTGTGCGGGGCCGGAGTCGGCGGCACCACCCTGGTCTACGGGACGATGCTGCCGCAGGCCCGGCCCGAGGCCTTCCACCGTGTCTTCCCGCCCGGGATCGACTACGAGGAACTCGACCGCACCTACTATCCCCGCGCTCGGCGCAGGCTGCGCGCGGCCCCGTTCCCCGACGACCTGCTCTCCCATCCCCGCTACCACACCAGCAGGATCTGGCACGCCGCCCTCGTCGCGGCGGGGCTGCCCCCGGAGAAGGTCTTCAGCGCCGTCGACTTCGACATCGTCCGCGCCGAACTCGACGGCGCCGCCCGACCCTCGATCACGATCGGGCAGTACCTGTTCACCGGCTGCGACAGCGGCGCCAAACTGAGCGTGGACCGCACGTACCTGGCCGAGGCCGAGGCGACCGGCCGCACGGAAGTGCGGCCGCTGCACAAGGTCACCGGCATCGGCCAGCGCCCCGACGGGCGCTACCACGTCGCCGTCGAACACCTCGACGTCCACGGCAGGGTGCTCGAACGTGTCCGCGTCGTATGCGACCGCCTCGTGCTGGCCGCCGGGGCCGTGCACACCCCGAGGCTGCTGGTCACCGCCCGCGACACCGGCACGCTGCCCCGCCTCAACGAGTTCGTAGGCGAACAATGGGGCACCAACGGCGACCAACTGCCCATCCTCGCCGACAACTCTCCCCCCGAAGGACGCCACCAAGGCGGGCCACCCGCCTACCTCGCCCGAGACCACGACAACACCATCATGGTCACCCACGGCGGACTCTCCCGACCCGCGGGCACCCACCTACTGATCTGTCCCGGCATCGGCATCCCCGACCGCTTCGGCCGCTGGACCTACTGCGCCGTCACAGGGCAAGCACGACTGGAATGGCGGCGCGGCAGCGACAGCACCGCCCACCAAGCCGTCTTGGACCTCATGCGCCAAATAGCCGAGAAGATCCCACCCGCGGGCGCCACCCCACACGACCCGTTCGCCGTGAACCCCCTCGTCCTACACCCCCTCGGCGGCGCCGTGATCGGCAAAGCCACCGACCTCCACGGCCGACTGCACGGCCACCCCGGCCTCTACTGCCTCGACGCCGCCCTGATGCCCGGCTCCACCGCGGCCGTCAACCCGGTGCTGACCATCGCCGCGATCGTCGAACGCTGCCTGGACCACATCATCGGCGATTTCACCGGGTGACAACCGACGTGCGTCCGCGTGAACGACCTCTCCACGCCCCGCCCGCGATGCGCGACCACGGGCGAGCGAGTCGGTTTCGGGCGCTACGGGCGCGGCTGGAACCCCTCGGCTTCGGCGAGGGGTTCCAGTTGCGGCGCGGAGGCCCGCTGTCGCGCGTCGAGGACACCGCCGGTCCGGGCCTACCGATGGGGTGGGTTGCGAGAACCCGGTCCCTCGACCCGTCGTTGGTGGGGGGTCATACGGTGGTGCGCCAGTGTTCGGGGACGGGTTCGGGGTGGATGGGGTCTCCGTTGACTCTGTCGTTGTAGAACCAGTGGTGGAATTGTTTTGGTTCGATGATTTGGTTTTGGTAGCCGCGGTAGTTGTCGATGTCGTCTTGGGCGGTTTGGTGGGTGGTGCGCAGGAGGTGGCGGCGGTGGCAGATGCCGTAGTCCATGCGGTGCAGGTGGATGAGGTACAGGTTCGGGTCGTGGTTGGTGGCGTGGTCGGGGCGTTCGTGGAAGCCGCCCAGCCAGGTCATGGGGACGCGGGCCAGCAGTGGTTTGGAGTAGAGGGGGTTGGGGAACCAGGTGGAGCGTTGGGCGAGCACGGGCCGGGTGGGGTCGAAGGCGGGTTCGCGGTCGTTGAGGTGGAGGACTTCGTAGCCGGTGCAGTTGACGAAGTCCTGGTCGAACTGGTCGATGTACTGGCCGAGGTCGCAGAAACGCGGGTCGGGGGCGACGATCTCGTCGACGTCGGTGCTGAGGACGACGTCGTAGCGGTCGATGAGATCGTGTTGGTGTTGTTGGACTATGTCGCGGTGCCAGTCGCTGCTGAACTCGTCGTGGTGGATGGGGATGTGCGTGAAGCGGTCGTCCGGGGCGCGGTCGGGGGCGGGTTGGTGTTCGAGGACGTAGATGTCCTCAGGGGCGAAGAATCTGGAGTAGTAGCGCAGCCAGATGGGGAAGAAGTCCGGTTCGTCGCGGACGAGGGTGACCAGGGCTCGGGTGTTGCGGTGCTGGGTGGCCGGTCTCAGCGACCACCGTTGTTGCGGTCCGTGCCAGAAGTCGAACTGGGCCAGGCGCGCCTCGTGGCCGGTGTCGCCGTTCCACAGGTCCAGATATTTGCCGCTGGCGAGGTTGACCAGCGCGTGCTCACCCGAGCGCAGAGGCACCAAGCGCCAGTGCTGCTCACGGGCGTCCCGGTCGGCTTCCAGGACGACCTCGGCGCCGTTGTGCCCGCCGGTGGCGGTCAGCACGAGGCCGTTGGCGGTGTTCTCCACGACGACGGTGTGTCTGCCGTCCCGCGCGGGGCGCAGCAGCCACTGCCGCGCCGGATCACTTGGGTCGGGCCACGCTTGGCGGATTCGGTTGCCGTCCGCGGCCAGAGCCTTGCCGCTGGCGGTGTTGACCAGCCTGAGTCGCGTGTTACAGGGAAGCGTCACTTTCAGATTTTCTCCAAGCGCCAGTGCTGATTGTGGCTTTCCTGGTAGGTCGGGTAGTCACCCCAATAGTGGTACTGGACCACGCGGGCGTCAGGCGCGGTGCTGCACCCGCGGACGTCGAGAACCTTGGCGCTGTGGAGGTTCTGGATGCGGAACACCGGCCCCGCGGCGTCCGAGGAGCCCCCGGGGATGAGCAGCCATTCCTTGTGCGGGCCGCTGGGGTCGGACCGGGTGAGGATCTCGGCACCCTCGTCCTGGGACATGCCGACGACTTCGAGGTAGCGGTCGCGGGCGGGGTCGAGGTTCTTGATGCGGTAGCCGCCGCCCGCGATGGGAATCAGCTCCCAGTGCTGCGCGGGCAGGCCCGTGTAGGCGTTCTGGTCGACGTTGCCGCCGTCGCCGGTCCACCCGGGGTCGTCCAGTTGCAGGTACAGACCGCTCTTCGTGCACTGGATCTTGTAGGTGCCCGCCAGATCCGGCACAATGATCTTCACCGTGGTCGATCCAGTCCGCACGCCGTCCACAACCGCGTCGATCACGCCTTCGACGGCGACCTCCCGCGTCACCGGCGTGCCGGAAACGGCCGTCGCGGCGGGGAAATCCAACTGGAAGTCGAGCGTGGCCGGGTGGCCGCCCGGGGCGAAGGGGCCATAGCCAGCCGCGGGGTTGATCCGCACGAATGGCGCGATAGCGGCATTCGGCACCAGGCTGACGTTTCCGATGGCGGTGATTCCCGTGGTGCCGAGGTCGATGATCGTCTGGACGACGGTGGCCGGGGTGATGCCGTCGCGGTACGTGCCGCCGGTCGCGGCCGCGATCCTGGAGCCCTGGCCCGCTGTGCCGCCGATAGTGCACCTGCCCTCGTAAGGGGTGCCGTTGGACAACGGCACGGGGTCGACGTTCAACCCAGGCCCGGTGGCGCCGGACGGAGTGCTGATCACCAGGACGAAGATGCTCTGGGCCTGCAGCTTGCCGGTCACCGACTGCTCGGTGATGTCATAGGTGAATCCGGAAACGCCTTGGCAGATCGGATCGTGGCCCGGCGCGTCGCCGACCCAGACGATGATCCGTTTGGCGTCGGCGCGCCAGCCGATGGATCCGCCCGGCGGCTGCGCGAGCTGGTCGAGGGCGTAGAACTGGCCTTCCGCGGTGGTCGAGCCGCCTTTGTCCTGCCAGGCGCGAATGCCGTCCGCGGCCGCTTGCGAGCTCGGGCTCAGCGGAACCTGATGCTGGAAGCGCTCAGCGGTCGGGAAGTCCAGGTCCCGGTAGTTGCCGACGCCGAAGTGCACGTCCGCGTTCACCTGGGTCGCGGCGGTCACGAGCCTGGTTAGGATCTCCTCTACCCGGGCGCGGACCGCGGCGATGATGCTGCCCATGCTGCCCGTGCTGTCCGCCAGGAAATAGACGTCGATCTTGGGGATCACGCCGCTGTCGGCCAGGTGCACCTGTACCGGCTCCTGGCGGCTGTCGAGTGAGCCGGGGTTTGTCGCGAGGTCGATGTGCGACGGGGACAGATTCGTGGTCGCGGGCATAGTGTAGTGCCTCCTCATCCGGGAGTCGAGCTCCCTGATTGGCCGTGGCTCTCTTCCGAGGATTGCGAGTCAGGACCCACAGGGGAATAACCTGCCCGGCTTGTCAGCCGAAAGTGTTTATTTCGGCGATCCGCCTGCGATTCGCCGAAAATCACCCGCATAGCGGTTCAAATAAGCCTGGCCGAGCCAGTGAAGATGATCTTGGTAGTCGGACATCCGCCATGTCAGTGACATGATCGAGTCCGATGACCAGACTGGAGCAGGAGTGCGCCCTTATTCTCACCGTGCGCGACTTCGCCGACCTCCCGGCCGCCTCACCCGAAAGTGGCATTGTGCCCCCAGGGTGCTGTGCAAAATGCTGGGACGTGGGATCGGGACGCGGGGAGGCATATGTCTTTGCTGGCCGGCACCGGAATCGGCGTGGTCATGCTCACAGTTTCGGCATTGGTGCGGATCGGATGGGGAGCGGCATCGAATGGGGCCAGCGGAAATCCGCCAGAACGTGGTCGCGAGCGAACGCGCGATGACATCGAAAAACCCTCCGGAAGCGCGGTCGTCGTGGTTTCCCGACACCGTGTCGGTGGTGATTCCGGCGCACAACGAGGAGGCGTCGATCGCCACGACCATCCGGTCGTGCCGAGCGCAGAGCTATCCGATTGAGAAGATCATCGTGGTCGCGGACAACTGTTCGGACCGCACGGCCGAGATCGCCCGCGAGTTGGGGGTCGTCGTGATCGAGGGGAAGGGCGGGTCGAAGGCCTCGGCGCAGAACATGGCGCTGCCGATGATCACCAGCGACGCGGTGGTCGCGCTCGACGCGGACGCCACCCTGAGCGTCCGCGCGGTGGAGCAGATGATGGACACGCTGCGCCGCGGCTACGCCGGGACCTGCCCGTCGGCGCTGCCCGCCGACACCAGCACCTACTACAGCCGGTACCGCACGCTCTACCACGCGATCGCCAACGGCTGGGTCCGGCCGCTGCAGGACGTGTTCGGCAGGCAGCTGGTCCTCAGCGGCATGGCCAACTGCCACCGCACCGACGTCCTGCGCGAGGTCGGCGGCTTCCCCGACGACAACATCACCGAGGACTTCAACCTCACCTGGACCCTGCACCGACTCGGCCACCGGGTCGAGTTCACCCCCGAGGCGTTCGTCTACACCCAGGAGCCCACGTCCCTGGCCGAACTGCTGTCCCAGATGCACCGCTGGACCGCCGGGTTCGCCCAGACGATGGTCAAGCACCGCGCCCCGATGATGGACAGCGGCTCGTTCATCGTGGTCTCCTCCCAGGTGGTCGACTCACTGGTGGGCGGACTGGCCACCTGCACGCTGGTGCCCTACCTCGCCCGACACGGAGTGGCGCGCGGACTGCGCTCCTGGTGGAGCCCGCTGTGGGTCGTCATCGCCGTCGCCTCCGTCGCCGTGGCCGTCCGGCAGCTCGGGTGGCGCACGACGCTGCGGTGCCTGCCCAGCTGGCTGGCCCTGCAATACCTCACCGGACCGCTGACCGCGTGGTGGCTGTTCCGCGAATGGGTCCTCGGCCGCAGACTGACGACCTGGACCGGCCGACACGGACGCCGACCGGCGCTGACCCCCATGACGCCCCGGCGCAAAGCCGTGCTGAGCGCGAGCGCGCTCGCCTGCGCCCTGCTCGGCGCCCGCGCCTGGCGACGCTCAACCCGCCCGGCGCCGCGCCGGTGACACCACCCTGGCCAGATCCGAATCCGGATACCTGCGGCGGAAACCGTCGAGTTCCCACTCGTACGCCTCAGCCGCCCGCACCAACAACCGCGCCCGCCCGTCGTCGTCGCCCGACCGCGCCGCCCGGTCACTCCACGCCTTCACCGCCGCCTCCACCAGCATCGACACACCCACCGCCGCGTGCCCGGCATACCGCCGCGCCGCACGCCTTTCCGGCACCGCGCTCACCACCCGCTGCAACACCTGCCGCACCGCCACCGCGGTCACCGCCTGAGACAACAGATGCACCCCCACCTCCGCGGCCACCGACCCACCCCGCCCCGCCACCCGCCCAACCCGGCCCGCCGCCGACCGCAACACCTGCGCAAACACCGACCACAACGGCACCACCGCATCCCGCACCGGAGCCTCACCCAGCACACTGACCGGAATCAACCCCACCGACCCCACCACCGCACCCCGCGACGACCGCCGCGCCACCGCCGCGAAACCGGGCACGGTCAACAACGCGTCCCGCACCTCCGCCAACGTCGCCCGCCCCTCCAGCAGATCCCACTTGGTCACCACGAACCGCACAACCTTCCCCCGCACAGCGACCAACCGCCACACCCCAGCCATCGTGTCCTCGAAATAACCACGATCACCATCAAGCAGATCCCCGACCCGCCCCCCGTCCAACACACACAACAACGCATCCGCCCGACGAACCCGGCCGACCAACGACCGACCCGCCTGCCGATCACCCGTCACCAGAGAACCGTCGTAATCGACCAACCGCGTCTCATACAACGGCTCCTCACCATCCGCCCCCGCCGCGAACCGCAAATCCACCAACCCATCCGCCTCAGTGCGCGCAGGCCACCCAGGACCATCGGCCCGCATCGACCGCCACACCTCCCCCAATCTCACCGCGGTCACCGGATCCGCCCTGACCACCGGAGCCAACCCCGCATCACACTCCGCAAGCCCCTGCTGCATCGCAGCCAACAAACAGGTTTTGCCCGACCCCGCCGGGCCGACCGGAACAATGTCAATGAACGGCACAAACCGACCGTAGCGGCCCAACCACTGAATCGTCAGCCCACCGAAAACCACCGCACTCCACCACCACTCACCCACGGTCACCACTCTTCCGCCATTCGAGTCGCCACCCCGAGAACCCGCCGGGAACCACCAACGCCCGCACCACGACGAACACTCCACCAAGCAACCTCCCCCGCCTGTCCGATCGGCAAAAGGGTGAGCACCCGCGCAAGCGAGCGATTCGAGCGGGCCGCGACGCGAAGCCGGGTTGTTGGAGGCGAGGATGGGCCTGTAGGCGACTGGTGACCAAGAAGGCCGCGAACCGGCAGGGCAGTTCCAGTGCGCACCGAAGGGCGTACGAAAAATGATGCGGCGCTGAAGCCAAGCGCTGTGAGCACATTTATTGGCGGCAATACTGACTATACGCACATGTTGTATACCGGCAGGCTTGGTTTCGAGACAAGCGCGCAGCACTACTGTAACGAGTCAGTCGCGGCGGCGATACAAGAGACACCCCGCAGTGGCATCTTGGAGTGCGACGTGACCGACAAGCCCGAACCTGTGAACGTCAATAATCAGTTCGACGGAACCACGCACGCAGCGTTCCAGGGAGGCAATGTCTACGGCGATGTAGTCATCAGCACGCAATCACCTAGGCGTCGATCCGTCCCGTTGTCAGCAACCGCAGGAATTCTTAGTTTAGTGCTCGTCGCTGGAGTCTTGGCAGGAGTTTCGGGTCTCTGGCAGACCAGGGAAGTCGGCACACCGGTAGCGACGGAACCACAGCTTCTCACCAACCAACGATTACTTCCCAACTGCGACCTTCGTCATGTCGAGGGCCACCCACAAGGGCTGCACATTGAAGCGATATGGGCTGCCAATCAGCACGCGCTTTTGACTGACGGCCAGGTAGAGGTCACCTTGCAGAACCCCAGCACGCGTGAGATTCTCCTCATGGGCATAGGTGTTGACATCGTTCGGCGCACGCCTCCCCCAAACGAGGGCTTTTTCATTCCCGCCGGTCTCGGCTGCGGCGCCCCGGTTCCTCCCCGGAATTTCTCGGTGAAGTTGGACAGTGCGCCGCCGCGCGTGGTGCCACTGATCGACTCTGACGAGGAGGACAGGCAGGGGCCGTTCCCATATAAAATCCATCGAGGCGAGCCGGAAGTGTTCGTGTTGCACTTTCCCGAAGTTGCCGACCACATCGAGTTTGACTTTTCTCTGGACGTCGTGATCGACGGCAAGCGTCAAGAAATGAACTTGGACAATGACGGACAGCCGTACCGCATCACCGGCATGGGAGAACTGCCGCGCTATGATGTCGTTGATGGGGTCGACGACCGATCGAAGTGGCGACTGATTCCCTACGAAGAACGTTGAGGGACCCGGCGTAGGCGGGGACGCCCCTGGGCCTCTCGGTGTTGCCGTCGGTCGGGCGAGGACCGCTGGACGACCTGCTCGGACCTTGTCTACTGCCTCATTGTCTTTCTGCCTCGCCCTGGTCGGGGCTACCGTGGGTGCTACGTCGCCGGCCAAGAGCCGCACCGTGCGGCAAACCGGAGGGCGGGACGGAGACTCCGCTGATGGACGACTCCCGCGCGGGACCTCCCCGCTCGCGCAGCCGGGCAGCGGCTCTTTCGCGTGAGTCGGACGGCGTAAGCGGCAGGCTTCGCTGCGGCACATCATCCCGCGACGCGAGCAACCGTTGTTCAGGGTCAAGAAAACCTCAGAGGCGGAGTTGACGCAGCATGGAACAGCACAGATCGATCGCGACACACTGGGGCAGTTTTGTCGGCGTAGTCGACTCCGGCCGGTTGGTGCGAATCGAGCCGAGGCACGATGACCCCGCTCCATCGCCCATCGGCCCCGGAATGGTGGCGGCCGCCGATGACGGCGCCCGAGTGTTGCGCCCCGCGGTGCGCAAGGGCTGGCTGAACGGCGAGCCGCGCACGCACGGCGCGGCCAGAGGCAAGGACGCCTTCGTGGAGGTGAGCTGGGACCATGCGCTCACACTGGTGAGCGATGAACTCCGTCGAGTTCGTGCACAGCACGGCGACAGCGCCGTGTTCGGCGGGTCCTACGGTTGGGCGAGCGCGGGCAGGTTCCACAACGCGCAGGGACAACTCCACCGGTTCCTGGCGCTGAACGGCGGATACACCGACTCTCGCAACACCTACAGCACCGCGGCTTTGGAGGTCATCCTCCCCCACGTGATCGGCGGTCATCCGTGGAGCTACCAGAGCCGGATGCCGATGTGGGACGAGATAGCCGAGAACTGCGAGCTGGTGGTGACCTTTGGCGGGCTGGCCCTCAAGAACAGCCAAATCAACCCTGGCGGGCTGGCCAGGCACCAGACGCGGGACCTGCAACGCCGGTGCCGTGCGGCCGGGGTGCGGTTCGTGAACATCAGTCCCATTCGCAGCGACGTCGCCGGTTTCCTCGACGCCGAGTGGCTGCCCGTCATCCCCAACACCGACACCGCCGCGATGCTCGGCATCGCCCACACGATGCTGGTCAACGGGTGGCACGACGAGGACTTCCTCCGCCGGTGCTGCGTCGGGTTCGACCGCTTCGCCTCCTACCTGGTCGGCGAAGTCGATGGCATCCGGAAGGACGCTGATTGGGCGGCGGAGATCACCGGCATCAGTCGCGACGCGATCACCGACCTCGCTCGCCGCCTCACCGCCCGACGGTCTCTCATCATGGTCAACTACGCGGTGCAGCGGGCGGACCACGGCGAACAGCCGATCTGGATGTCCGTCGTGCTGGCCGCCATGGCGGGCTCGATGGGCAGGCCCGGCTGCGGCTGGGGCGCGGGGTACGCGACGATGGACGCGACAGGCGTTGTCCAAGACCGTGCCTTCGTGGCGACGATACCGGGGGTTTCCAACCCGGTTCCGGATTTCATTCCCGTCGCGAGGATCGCCGACGCCCTGCTGCGGCCGGGCGAGGTCATCGACTATGACGGCAGGCGCCTCACGTTGCCCGACCTTCGCCTGATCTACTGGTGCGGCGGCAACCCGTTCCACCACCACCAGGATCTCCATCGGCTGACCCGCGCCTGGCAGGTCCCGGACACGGTGGTGGTGCACGAAGCCTGGTGGAACACGTCGGCCAAGTTCGCGGACATCGTCCTCCCCGTCGCCACCAGCCTGGAGCGCGACGACTTCGCCGCCGGATTCTCCGACCCCCACCTCGTCGCGATGCCGAAAGTCCGGGAGCCCGCGGGCGAGTCGCGCACCGATCACCAGATTTTCGCCGCCTTGGCTTCCCGGCTCGGATTCGAGCGGGAGTTCACGGAGTCGCGGTCGGAGATCGAATGGGTCCGGCACCTCTACGAGCAGACGAGGGCCAAGCTCGGCGGCGATGCCGCCTTGCCATGCTTCGACGACTTCTGGCGGAGCTCCACCGCTGAGCTGCCCGCGTTGACCACACCGTTTCCCGGAAGTTTCGAGGACCTCCGCTCGGATCCGGGGCGTTTCCCCCTGTCCACGCCGTCGGGCCGAATCGAGATCTTCTCGGAGAAGATCGACTCGTTCGGCTACGACGACTGCGCCGGGCACCCGAAGTGGTTTGAACCGGCGGAGTGGCTTGGCGCCGATCTGTCGGACCGGTTCCCGCTGCACCTCATCTCGAACCAGCCCGCCGCACGCCTGCACAGCCAGTACGACAACGGTGGCCACAGCCTCGCTTCGAAGATCCGTGGTCGCGAGCCCGTGACGCTCAACTCGTCGGACGCCGCGGCACGCGGCATCGAAAGCGGCATGATCGTCCGCGTCCACAACGACCGAGGCAGCTGCCTCGCGGGCGCGGTCCTGTCCGACGACGTCATGCCGGGCGTCGTGCAACTGTCCACGGGAGCGTGGTGGGATCCCATCCAGCCGGGCCTGAGCGGAACACTGGACCGCCACGGCAACCCGAACGTCCTCACAGCCGATCGACCGTGCTCGCGCCTGTCCCAAGGACCGAGCGCTCTCAGTGCGTTGGTCGACGTCGAGCCCTACGACGGCCCCCTTCCCGATGTGCTCGCCTTCGCGCCGCCAAGCCTCGTGCCGCCCAGTTGACGTCCCGTGCGCGCCCTTTCGGTGATCCGGAGGCGCGGTCCCGGGGCGGTGAAGCCGGACGCCGTCCGCGTGGGCGACGACGGCGTCACCCGATCTAGTGATTCGATCTCCCCCGTGGTCGCGTCGCTCGGGTGTCCCCTGATTGTCTGACTACGTTGCGCGATCATGACTGGAGTTCGGGATCTCAAGTACCGCCAATGGTTCAAGGGCGCGGACGTCGACGGCGACGGGGTGATCAGCCGTCAGGACGTCCGGTTGATGGGCGAGCGCTACATCGCCGCCCGTGCCACCGCGCCGGAGTCCGAGACCGCCCGCCGACTGACCGAGGGGTTGGACACGTTCTGGGCCACCGTGATCGAGCCCATGGACCAGGACGGCGACGGGAAGGTCGATCTGCGGGAGATGACCGAGGGGTTCCGACGGGCGCTGACCGATCCCGCCCTGTACCCACAGCAGGTCGGACGGGTGGCCGACTGCTATTTCGACCTGATCGACCTCGACGGGGATGACCGGATCGACCAGGCGGAGTTCGGGGAGATCTTCGGCCTGGCGGGCAATGTGTCCCCGGAGGACTGCGCCGCGGTCTTCGACGCGTTGGACTTGGACGGCTCGGGCGGGCTGACTCGCGCCGAGTTCCACCAGGCGCTCGCGGAGTTCTTCTACGGCGACGACCCGGACGCCCCCGCCGCGCACCTGTTCGGCAGGTTCGCCGACTGACCGGCCGCGCCGTGTCGCCCCGGACCGCGGTGTTCGGAACCCGGGGCGACACGATCCGGGCACCTCGCCCTCGATCTGTGACCGGGTCGACCGTCATGGGTTGTGTTCTATGCGCAGGACGTGGTCGCTGAGATTGTCGAGCCAGGGGGTGTCGTGGCTGACGATGACGATCGCGGTGCCCACCCGTGCCGCGTGGCGGAGCAGGTCGCTGATGGCGGCGGCGGTGGGCTCGTCGGCGACGATGAGGGCTGGTTCGGCCACCAGGGCGCGCAGGATGGCGACGCGTTGGCACTGGCCGCCGGAGAGGTGGGGGGCGGGCATCTGGGTCGATGCCCGCCAGGTTGACTCCGCCAGCCAGCCGCGGGCGATCTCGCGGAGCGCGGCGCGGCGGTGCTAGTGGAGCGCGGACTTCCGCGGTCCACGGCCCTAACGTGACCTGACACCGCGTCAACATCGTGCACTCGGCGTGATTCCCGGTCGCTCTGACCGTCCGCCCGTTCTCAGGGCGCCGCGGCGAAGTAGGCGGTGCGCACCTTCTTGGTCGTGGGCGGGGGGAACGTCTCGTTGTCCGCGCCGAGGGCGCCGACCTCGACTGTCCATGTGGGACTGTCTCGGTTGACCACGGTCCGCGCGCCGGGGGCCACCAGGATGTACTCCGATTCGCCGCGGTCGCAGGAATACGCGCCAAGGTAGCCGTCGGCTCGGCCGCCCCAGCTGCCGCCGTTGCGCAGCAGGCACTTGGCGCCGTCGTCCAGCTCGACTCCCCATGGCTCAACGGAACCCGACGGGGAAACCTCGGGAATCGCCTCCGTGGACACGGTTTTGCGGAGGCGTTTCTCCCACGGGTAGCCGCCGCAGAGCAGGTCTCGCCGGTTGGCGGTCACCCAGCAGGCGAGGGCGCCCGCGGCTGTGGGAGAGCACCGCACGACGTCCTTGCCCACGGCGGCGGGCGAGGCGCGGCAGTTGTCGACCTCGCCGCCATCGTCGTCCACGGTGAACCCGGCGACCGGGTTGCCGGACTTGTCGACCCCGACCACGTTGACGACCTTGGTGGCGGCCTGCTCGGCGGTCTTGCCGAGTTCGGTCAGCGCCGCCTTGATCACCTCGGTGGCCTGGTTGACCGCGCTCTGGTCGGTGGGCAGCCGGGTGTGCGAGCAGGCGGCCGCGATCGTCACGCCGCCGAGATACGCCTGCACCGGCAGGCTGAACCGGTCCTTCTGGAGGTCTTGCAAGGTGACGTAGTCGAGCGCCATCGCGGTGGGGACGAACGACAGCTCGTGCGCGGCTCGGTTGACGAGTCCGAAGTCGACAGTGCAGGTGTCCCGCCGCGAGTAGGACTTCCCGCCGTCGACCGGTGGCACGCCGGTCGGGCCGGAGACCGGGTAGCCGTGCGCGGACGGCAGCGGCACCACGCCGTCGCTGGCCAAGGGGATCGAGTAGGCGGTCCAACCGAAGAACGTCCGGTTGACGGTGGCGTCGCCGCCGATCTGGGTGAGGTTCACCCCGCCGGGCAGCCATGGCGGGAGGTCCCCGCAGCCGGACGGCAGTGCCGCGCCCTGGGTGTGCTCGGCCAGGCACTTGCCGCCGTCCCGGCCGTCCGCGGGCGGCAGCTTCTTCCCCAGCGCGTGCTGGAACACCTCCAGCAGCCGGGACGGCCCGCCCTCGCCGCCCCACGGCGAGCCGAGCTGCGGGGTGCCCAACGTGATCACATAAGGCACGACCTTCGCCAGCTCGGGGGTGAGCGCGTACCGCAGGGCCAGCCCACCCATGGAGTGCGCGACGACGATGAGTCTGCCGTCGCCGCCCGCCGTCTGGTGCGCCGCGGAAACCTCCCCGAGGTAGGCGGCCAGGCAGGGCGCGATGTGCGGGTCGGAGGCCCAGTAAGCGCCCCACTCGCTGTAGTCGAACGTGTACGTGCTGATCTTCCCGGCCAACTGGCCCGCCAGTTTCCGAGCCGAGTCGGTCATCGGGTCGCCAGTCCAGCCGTGCACGAACACCACCGGCCGCTTGCCCGCGGTCTGACCGGACTCCGCCGCGGTCGACTTCCCGTCGCCGCACTGGCTGGGCGCGCGGCGCGCCTGAGCAGGCGCGGCACACAGCATGAAGACCAGGCACGACACCAGAAACAGCGCGCGGCGGGTCATCGGGCGGCCTCCGTGGAGGAGATCAGCCACCGGTTCTCCACGGCCACCAGCCACACCGTCCACTCCGCACTATTCACCCGCGCGGACACCCGCGCCGACCCGTCGGACTCGACCCGGAACGTCGCCACGTCGAACTCGACCGAGGCGGCGGCCATCGACTCGACGAAACCGGGGTCGAACGGCTGACCGGGCGACACCGCCACCGCCTCCCGCACCCGCGGCTCCTCCCCGCTGACCAAGTCCGCGCCCAATTCCCGCGCCTGGTCGGCAGTCAACGGTGAGACCGTCGAAGGGGTTGGCGTGACCGACGGGGCCGCCACCGCGCTGCCGCCGACATCGCGTCCACCGAACAGCAGGACGGCGGCGGTCACTCCCGCCGCCGCCACGATCACCGCTATCAGCGCGACACGCCTCGCTCGACCCACGGTCGTCTCATCGCGACTACCCGAGCCGCGTTACCTCCCCGGAACGGATCGATGCGCCTGCCGCGCCGTGGGTTCAGTCGCCAACCTCATGTTCCTTCCGTCCTGCCCTGAGCCTGTCGCGCGGCGGGCGGTTCGGGGATGTCCCGGTCGCGCGGTGTCGATGGTCATCGGGACAGCACCGCCTGGCTGGTCATGGCAGCCGAAATCGTGGCGAGCGCGCGGAGCGCGGTGCCGATCCCGGCGTGGGTGCGCGGGGTGCGTCCGGCGGCGATGCGGTGGAACTGGGCGTTGTGGATGGCGAGTTGGAGGTAGCCGTCCAGTGGCCGGTAGCCGGTCGGGCGCGGGCCCTGGGGCAGGAGGGGTTCGCGTTCCCCGGCGAGGATGCGGGCCGGGTAGTCGGGGACGAACGCCATGGGCCGGGCGATGCCGATCAGGTCTACCGCGCCGCCGCGGACAAGGTGCTCCATGGTGTCGCGGGTGCGCAAGCCTCCGGTGAGCATGAGCGGCACCCGGGTCCGTTCGCGGACTTTCGCGGCGTAGTCGGCGAAGTAGGCTTCGCGGCCGGTGTGGTGGACGCCCTCCATGGCGGGTTCGGCGTAGTTGCCGCCGGTGATCTCCAGCAGGTCGATTCCGGCGTCGGCCAGTGCGACGGCGACGTCGAGGGATTCGGTCTCGGTGAGGCCGCCGCGCTGGAAGTCGGTCGAGTTGAGTTTGACCGCGATCGGTGTGCGCGGGCCGACGGCCGCGCGGACGGCGGTCACGGTGTCGAGCAGGGCGCGGCGGCGGCCAGCGGCGTCGCGGCCGTAGTGGTCGTCGCGGGTGTTGGCCAGCGGCGACAGGAACTGCGAGAGCAGGTAGCCGTGCCCGGCGTGAATCTGCACGCCGTCGAAGCCCGCCGCGACGGCGAGTTCGGCGGTCCGGACGTAGGCGCGGATCAGCGCCTCGATCCCGGCCGCCGTGAGTTCGCGGGGTTTGCGCAGGTTGTAGCCCGGGACGGGTTCGCGGCTGGCGGAGGGCGCGAGGGGGCGGCGGGTGAACGGGACGGTGGCGACCCGGCCAGGATGGTTGATCTGCATCCACACCGCCGCGCCACCGGCGTGGACTGTGTCCGCCCAAGCCGTGAACCCGGGCAGCGCGCGGTCGTCGTCCAGGATGACGTTGCGCGGCTCCACCAGCCCATCGCGGTTGATCATGACGTTGCCGGTGACGAGCAACCCCGCGCCCGAGCGGGCCCAGGTCGCGTACAGGCTGCGGAGCCGGTCGGTGGGCGTGCCGTCGCGGGCGGCGAGTTGCTCGCTCATGCCCGCCTTGGCGATGCGGTTGGCCAGCACGGAGCCGCAGGGCAGTTTCAACTGATCGGACAGAGTCGTGGTCATGTCAGAGCGTCCTTGGTCGCAGGCGGGTCGCGGTGAACAGCGGCGTCAACGGCCGCAGGGGGATGGGTGGGAATCCGGCGGAGAGGTCGACGCGATGCAGCCGGGCCTGGATCACCCGGCCCAGGCCCATCTGGTCGATCGGGTCGCGTTCGGAGCCGCCGAGGCCGAGCTCGAAGTTGGTGACCTCGCGGACCTCGATGAGGTGCTCGCCGGGGGTGAACGCGACGATACGGGGCAGTGCCAGCCCGGCCAGGCCCATGACGTTGCGGTGCGGGCGGCCCAGGATGGGCGGCGCGTCGGGCAGGTGGGCGCCGAGGTCGCCGCTCATCGTGATCAGCCTGCTGCCGCGGCGGGTGGCGGTGGCGTGGATGGAGCCGCCGTCGAGGCGCCAGTCGATCTCGCCGAGCTTCTTCGGGTAACCGAGCAGTTCGCGGCCGAGGATGAGCGCGACGTCGTCGTCGAGAATCATCCACGGGCAGTGGACACCGGTCTTGCGGCCCGCCTTGATGTGCACGAACAACCCGGCCTCGTGGTAGACCGAACCGTAGTTGCAGTCGGGGAAGAACGCGGTGAACACCTCGGCCCTGGCGGGCTCGGCGAGCCGGATTCCCGGCGGCAGCCAGGGAGTCATCGCGGCGGGGTCTACCTCGACGGTGGCGGCGAAGTAGTGCGCGTCGCGGTACAGGGTGCGCCGTGGGTTGGCCAGGGTCAGCGCGCGGCGCAGGTCCGAGATGAGTCCACGGCCCTGGGTGCGGGTGTTGGGTTCCCAGTCGCTCATGTCACCCTCCGGTAGACGGCCCGCAGCAGGGACGCGCTGATCCAGCGCGGGCCGTGCAGGCCGCCCAGCGTTTGGACCTTGGCGAACAGGCCGGGCACGACCCGTCGCCTGCCCTTGGCCAAGCCCGCCACGGCTTGTCGGGCGGCGGCTTCCGCGGACACCCACAGCGGCGCGGGCACCAGCCGATCCACCGCGGGCACCTGGGCGACCTGGGTGAACTCCGTCTTCACCGGTCCGGGCGCGAGCAGCGTGCAGGAGACTCCGGTGCCCGCCAGTTCCGCCCCCAAGGACTCGGCGAAGGTGTTCGCGAACGCCTTGGACGCGGCGTAGGTGGTGTTGTTCGGGCCGGGTTGGTTGCCCGCGGTGGACCCGGTGATCAGGATCGCGCCCGCCTTGCGCTCCAGCATGCCGGGCAGCACCGCCAGGGTCAGCTCGTGCACGGCGACCACGTCCAGCTCCACTTGCGACCGCTCCCGCTTCGGGTCCAAAGTGGATAGCGGGCCGTAGGTGGCGAAGCCCGCGTTGTTGCACAGCACCGCGATATCGCGGGCGGCCAGTTCCCCGGCCAGCTTCGCGCGGGCGTCCCGGTCGCCCAGGTCGCACGGGTGCGTCTCGGCCTCGACCCGGTACGCCGCGCTCAGCCGGGTGGCCAGTTCCCGCAGCCGGTCCTGCCTGCGGGCCACCAGGATCAGCGAGTACCCGCGCGGCCAACCGCTCGGCCAGGGCGGCGCCGATGCCGGAGGAGGCGCCGGTGACCACGGCGCGGTTGCGTGGTGTCGGTGGGGGCAGGCTCATGCGGACAACTCCTCGATCTCCCCGGCCGTGCTGGGCCGGTCGTTGGCGGACGTGGCGGCGGGCAGCGGCCGCGCGGAGCGGCGGGCGCCCCAGGCGGCGAGACCGCCACCGAGCGACCGGGCCAGCCGGACGTAGCCGCGCAGGATGCGGCGCGACAACCTGATCCGGCCAAGGAGCTCCGCGGAACCCGCCAGGATCGAACTTCGCGCCGGAACGTGGCGGGCGAGCAGGTCGGACAACGGGATCGGGAACAGTCGTTGCGCCACAAGGGCTTCGGCCAGGAAGTCCGAACCGGTGGAGATGATTCTCCCGGCGCCGGAGCGTGGGGCGACCAGGCCCCAGATGTAGAGGTTGGCATACCGCGGCACGAGGGTGTGCTCGATCAGCAGCGGCTGGCCGTTCTCCCAGACGAACATCGATTCGTCCAGGAACGGGAACCGGGTGCGGAAACCGGTGGCCCACACGATGGTGTCGTACGCGCCGGTCGTGCCGTCCACGAAGTGGACCGTGGCGCCGTCGAATCGGGCGATTTCCTTGCGCGGCCGGACTTTGCCGTGCAGCAGCGCGTACATCAGCGACGAGTTCACCGTGACGTCCTTGGTGAACAGCGGGTGATTCGGCTTCGGCAGGCCATAGCGCTCGTAACGGCCGTAGGAAAGCCGCAGCAGCAGCCGGAATCCCAGGCGCTGCACCGGCATCGGCAGCCACACCCGGTCCCAGTCCGACGAGGGAATACCGAAGATCGTCTTCGGGATGAACCAGTAACCCGACCGCATCGACAGGTCCGCCGAACCGAACGTGGCCGCGGCCTCCACTGCGAGGTCGCTGGCCGAGTTGCCGCCGCCGACGACCAGCACCCGCCCGCCGTCGCCGAAGTCCGCGGGGCGCTTGTAGTCCTTGGAGTGCAACTGCTTCCCGGTGAACGTGCCCGGGTAAGCGGGGATGTTGCGCTCCCAGTAATGCCCGTTGGCGACCACGACCCCGGCGTAGTCGCGCTCCTCGCCGGTGGACAGCGTGACGCGCCAGCCCGCCAACCCGTTGCGGTCGAGCGGCCGGACGTCGGTGACCTCCGTGGTGAACTCGATGTGCTCGCGCAACCGGAAGTGGTCGACGTAGTCGTTCAGGTAGGCCAGCATCTGCGCCCGGCTCGGGAACGTCGGGTAGTGCGCGGGCATCGGGTACTCCACGTACTGCGTCGAGCGTTTCGAGCTGATCAGGTGCGTCGAGTCGTACACCCCGTGCGCCCAGTTTCCGCCGATCTCGCCCGTCGCCTCGAACTGGTCGTACGGGATGCCCGCCTGGTTCAGCGCCCTGGCCAGCCCATTGCCGACATAGCCCGCGCCGATGACGTAGAAGCGCCTCGTCGTGCCGCCATCCATCACTGCCCTCCCCACTAATTGCTACATCAATGTAGCTACAACACTGTAGCTTTACCAGGGTAGAATCGCGACATGACACCGACCGCGGCATCGGGCAAGCGCCCCTACGCGCCCCGCATGGCGCCGGACCAGCGACGAGAGCAACTGCTCGACACCGCGCTGGAGATCATCAACACCGCGGGCGTGGCCGCCGTGTCCGTCGACGCCGTCGCCAAAGCCGCTGGCGTGACCCGCCCCGTGGTCTACAGCCAGTTCAGCGACGCCAACCACATCCTGCGCGACCTGCTGCGCCGCGAAAACGACCGCGCGCTGGCCGAGGTCACCGCCATCCTGCCCGCCGACATCACCGACGCGGACCCCATCGACACCTTCACCCGCGTCGCCCACGGGTTCTTCACCGCCGTGGTCGCCAACCCCCAGCGCTGGCGCTCCATCCTGCTGCCCGTCGACGGGGTGCCACCCCCGGTCCGCGCGTACAAGCAACGCGCAGAAACCACCCTCCGCACCCGGTTCGCCGAGATCACCCGCTGGTTCATCCGCGACCACCCCGACGCCGAGACCATCGACATCGACCTACTCGCCCACCTGCTCCTCACCGCCATGGCCGAAGGCGGCAGACTCGTCCTCAACGACCCCGCCACCTACCCGCCCGAACGCCTCACCGCCATGGCCCGCTTCCTGGTGGAAACCTTCCTCCACCGCATCCGCTGAAACGGCCGCACTACCTGGGGGGAGCCTGGCACGACATGGCATCCGCGCGACGCGTCGTGATCAGGACCGGCGACGGCCAATATCGGCTGGAAGACAGCAGCCTGCCCGACATGCCGGACTGGGTGGACTCCGTCGACGGACTCACCACCGGCCAGGATGGCTGGATGGCCGTGATGACCGGTATGGAATGGGGTGACCTCGATGTCACCGTCGAACTCCTCACCGAAGCGCCGACGGCCGTGGCGACCGGGTGGGAAACAATCGCCGAACGCCCACTCCGCATCACCGGTGAGGCGATCAACCTGCTCTCCAGCATGTCGGACCTGCAGTTCGCTCTGCCAGTCCCCGCTCCCGGCTGGCACACGGTCCGGGTCCACGCCACGGGACGCATGAGCCGCCTGCCCAAGAACCACGCACCCGGCGGCGAAGAGGAACAGTACCTACAGATTTGGCCGTCCACAGCCGAGTCAACGAGCACCATGCTCACTGGCCCGGACGCCTACGGGAAAGCTCTTCCTCGGCGGCTGACCACCAGCGCGTCGCCACGGCCGCCGGTCGCATCCTCCTCCGCAACCACACCTCGCTCAACCAACGGCAGGGCGACCGCTGCCGCAGGTTGCCAACCCCGGTAAGTCCGATGAGGACTCACATCGAGCGGCTACTCGACGCTTGGAAGGTCAAGCGCTGGGCGGCTGATGGAGCAGGCCCGCCGCACGGGGGTGCGACGGGCCTGTTGAGCGGAGCGAGTGGTCAGCCGGTGGCGCGGGCTTTGGCGTTGCGGGCGAACTGGGACAGGGCACGGTCGTGGCAGAGGCCGCAGTCGCGGCCCTGGAAGATGGCGCGGGCCTGCTCGTCGGCCATCAACTGGAAGCGGAACCAGGCGGTCGCCGCGCCGTAGAGGTGGACGACGTTCTTGTCGGAGCGCAGGTAGTGGTCGAGGCCCGCGATCTCGCCGAAAGTCGCGGGCACCTGTGTGATCGCGTTGTAGCGCGCCCGCACGTGCCACGACGGCACGACGAAGTCGTACTGGCCCGCGAGCACCAGGGTCGGTCCCTTGAGGTCGGTCATCTCGGCCTTCGGGCCGGGCATGATCGGCAGCGTGACGTCGATCAGCGGGTCCGTGCCCGTGTTGATCGCGCCCGAGCCGCCCTGTGAATGGCCCGCGGCGCCGATCTTGGTCAGGTCGATCTTGCCGTAGAACGTGCTGTCGGGCCGTTGGTCTTCGGCGATCAGCAATCGCGCTCCGGCGAGCATTTCCGCGCCGGAAACGGAGGTCTTGGTGTTGGCCGCCGCGACGACGAAACCCCAGGAGGCCAGATGCGTCAGCAACCCGTCGTAGTACTCGGGGCCGACACCGGTGCCGTTGCCCCAGATGACGACCGGGTGGCGCACTGCGCCCAAGTCGGTCGGATAGTACAGGGTGTGGTCGGGTCCGCCCGCGACCTTGGTGACCTTGTTCGGGCCGACTGTCTCATAGAGACTGAGCGGCCGCCCGGAAACCGAGGGCGAGGCCGACACCGCCGACACCGACGGCGACACCTGGAGACCGATGGCGGCGACGGCCACGACCATGCCCACGGCCGTGACCATCAAGCGGCTTCGCTTCACGGTGCGCGCTCCTTGTCCCGGCCCAGCCACGATGCCGGAACCGTCGTGGGAATGATTGTCTGAGCGCGTCTTTCGCGACATCGGTAGAACTGCGTATCTCGGCATCCACGGCAAACCGGGCCACGGCAAGGATTCCAGGATCGAGGGCAGGGCGGTGATGTGCCGGTCAGCCCCTCCGAGCGGGCTCCCACCCGGAGCCGTAGCCAGGCTGCGCCATCGTCTGGAACGCCCAGCCGTCGGGGGTGCGGACGAGGATGTCGGCGTAGTGCAGGCGGATGTCCTGGCCGTCGACGGTGACCTCGGCGTCGGTGAACACAACGGCGAGATTGTCGCCGAGCAGCCGCGGAGTGCGGGTGGACCGCGCCTCCGCTCCCCCGCCGACCACCTCGGTCATCACCGCGACGAACTCCTCGCGGTCCCAGGTGCGGGCGGCCGCGGTCCCGCCGGGGATGTCGGTGACGACGTTGAGCGGGAACACGGCCAGATCGGCCATGCCCTCGATATCGCCGCGGGCGGCGCGGGCGTCGTACTCGGCGAACCACTCATCGATCTCAGGTGCCATGCCGTACAGCGTACCGTACGACGTACCGATAGTCGAGGAGAGTCTCGATCCGCCGGACCTACCGGCCTGCGAGCGCGTGACCTCGCACTTTCGGTCTTGACCCCGGCGAAAAACTCAATCATCATTGACTCAATGAATACTGACTGGTCTTCAGAGCTGGTGGCGCGGGCGCGTGTGCACGCCGCACTGGGCGAGCCCGCGCGGCTGGCGATCGTGGACCGGCTGCTACTGGGGGACGCCTCGCCCAGCGAAGTGGGCGCCGAGTTGGGGTTGCCCAGCAACCTGCTGGCGCACCACGTGAAGCTGTTGGGGCAGGCGGGACTGGTGGAGCGGTCACGGTCGGAGGGCGACGCCCGCCGCACCTACCTGCGGCTGCGGACGGCGGCGCTGGCCGGGCTGGTGCCCTCCGGGGTGCGGCAGGCGCGGCGGGTGGTGTTCGTGTGCAGCCGCAACTCCGCCCGCTCGCAGCTCGCGGCGGCGCTGTGGGCCAAGCGCAGCGCGGTCCCCGCCGCATCGGCAGGCACCCGGCCCGCCGAGCGCGTGCACCCGCTGGCCGTGGCCACGGCAGGCGCGCACGGCCTGTCGCTGACCCGTGCCCGCACCCGGCACATCGAGCAGGTCGTGCGCCCGGACGATCTTGTCGTGGCGGTGTGCGACAACGCGCACGAGGAACTTGATCCCGCCGACCGGCTGCATTGGTCGGTGCCCGATCCAGCGTCGGTGGGCACCGAGGAAGCCTTCGACTCCGCTTTCCGGGACCTGGCCGACCGGGTCGAGCGCTTGGCCCCCGCCGTCCACATCCCTGACGCACCAACACCAACCGCACAGTCCGAAAAGGAGTCGCGATGACGCGGCCGTTGTTCCGCGCTCTACTGGCCGAGTTCCTCGGCGGCCTGCTGCTCGCCGCGTTGGTGATCGGCTCCGGGATCGCCGCCCAACGCCTGTCCCCCAACGATGTGGGCCTGCAACTGCTGGAGAACGCCGCCGCCACCGCCGTCGGGCTCTACGCCATCATCTTGATCTTCGGGCCGGTCAGCGGCGGGCACTTCAACCCGGTGGTGTCCTTTGTGGACGCCATGTTCGGCGGCCTGCCCTGGCGCCGTTTCCTGGCCTACGTGCCCGCGCAGGTGCTCGGCTGCGTCTCCGGCGCGGTGGTCGCGAACGTGCTGTTCGACGCCGCGCCGATCAGCATCGCCACCACCGCGCGGGCCACCTGGCCGCACGCCGTCTCCGAGGTCGTGGCCACCCTCGGACTGCTGCTGGTGATCTTCTCCCTGGCCCGCTCTGGCCGGGCCGAACGCGCCCCCGCCGCGGTCGGCGCCTACATCGGCGCGGCGTACTTCTTCACCAGTTCCACCAGCTTCGCCAACCCCGCCATCACCGTGGGCCGCGTCTTCAGCGACAGCTTCGCGGGCATCGCCCCCGCCTCCGTGCTCGCGTTCGTCCTCGCCCAGATCGTCGCGGCGGTGATCGCGCTGCCGCTGCTGCGCGCCCTGTATCCAGACGTCTCCGCGCATGCCGAGGACGTCGTCCTGCCCCACCCGACCCCGAGCACCGTCACCGAGAGCACCACCGAGGAACGGCTATGACCTCATCGTCACAGTCCTCATCCGCCGACTCCCCACGCACTTTCCGCGACGAGCCCGCCGCACCGACGCGGACCGCGGCGGTCGTCGCACTGCTCGACGCCGCGGCCACTGAGCTGGCCCGCGAGTTCGACGGCGCGATCGAACCGGACACCGTCCGCCGGGTCGTGGCCGACGCCTACGACGAACTCGCCGCCGGGGCCACGATCGCGCACCACCTGCCCGTGCTGGCCGCCCGAAGCGCGCGCCGACGTCTGATCACCCTCACCACTGGCGCCCCAGCGGCGACCGACAGCGAAGGAAGCGTGTGACCGACATGTCCCAGACCTCACTCCCCGAGACCGGCGCGTCCTCGTCGGCCAAGCCCTCGGTGCTGTTCGTGTGCGTCCACAACGCGGGCCGCTCGCAGATGGCCGCAGCGTGGCTGTCGCACCTGGCCGGTGACCGGGTGGAGGTCCGCTCCGCTGGCTCCGCCCCCGCCGACCAGGTCAACCCCGCCGTGGTCGAGGCCATGCGCGAGGTGGGCATCGACATCTCCGCCCAGACCCCGAAAATCCTCACCTACGAAGCCGTCCAGGAGTCGGACGTGTGCGTGACGATGGGCTGCGGCGACGCCTGCCCGGTCTTCCCCGGCAAGCGCTACCTGGACTGGAAGCTCACCGACCCCGCAGGCCAAGGCGTGGCGGCGGTCCGCCCGATCCGCGACGAGATCAAGAACCTGATCGAGGGCCTGATCGCCGAAATCCTCCCCGCCCCGGAAACCACCCCATGAGCGCACCGATCCGAGAGGTCGTGGTCGTCGGCTCCGGCCCGGCCGGGTACACCGCCGCCCTCTACACCGCCCGCGCCCAGCTCGCGCCGCTGGTGTTCGCCGGGTCCGTCGCCGCGGGCGGGGCGCTGATGACCACCACCGAGGTGGAGAACTTCCCCGGCTTCCCGACTGGCATCGACGGCCCGGACCTGATGGCCGGGATGCGGGTCCAGGCCGAGCGGTTCGGCGCGGACATCGCCGACGACGACATCGTCGCCGTCGACCTCACCGGCGAGATCAAACTTCTCACCGACTCCGCGGGCGCCGTGCACCGCGCCAAGGCGGTGATCGTCGCCACCGGCTCCGGGTATCGCACGCTCGGCCTGCCCCGCGAGACCGAACTGTCCGGCCGCGGGGTGTCCTGGTGCGCGACCTGCGACGGGTTCTTCTTCCGCGACCGCGACATCGCCGTGGTCGGCGGCGGGGACACCGCGATGGAAGAGGCCACCTTCCTCACCCGCTTCGCCCGCTCGGTCACCGTCGTGCACCGCCGCGACACGCCGCGCGCCTCCAAGGTGATGCGGAACCGGGCCTTCGCCGACCCGAAGATCGCCTTCGCGTTCGACAGCGAGGTCGCCGAACTGAAAGAGGACGGCGGGGTGCTGGCCGGAGTCGTGCTGCGCGACGTCATCACCGGAACCACTCGCGAGCTGGCCGTGACCGGGTTGTTCATCGCCATCGGCCACGACCCGCGCACCGAGCTGTTCACCGGCCAACTCGACCTCGACAAGTCCGGCTACCTCGTGGTCGCCTCCCCGTCGACGCGCACCAGCATCCCCGGCGTGTTCGGCGCCGGGGACGTCGTGGACCACACCTACCGGCAGGCCATCACCGCCGCGGGCAGCGGCTGCGCGGCGGCGCTGGACGCCGAGCGCTACCTGGCCGCCCTCGCCGACACCTCCACCGGGGAACCGGTCGGGGCACGCTCATGACTCCGAGACCGCAGTGACCATCGGCAGCCAAGCGTCCGTCGGAGTCCTCACGAGGTTCAGGGCGCCCCGGACACCTGCTGGGCGACGGGCAGGTCGCGCGCTCGCCTTTTGTGCTCGTCGCGAAGCGCGCGAAGGACGGCGTAGTACGGGCTGTGGGCGTTGCCCGCGATGTTCAGCGGGAGAGTTTCCCGCCTGATGAGCTCGTGCTCCAACACCCACGGCTCGTCATCGAGGACGAACGCCACACGGGCATGCGCGCCCATCCACTCGCTCAACCGGGCCTCCCCCGCCTTCGTGAACGTCAGCCGCGTGCCACCGCCCACCCGACGCAGCTCGATCCCCAACCGCTCGGCCAGCAGACACCCCAGCGTCAATCGCAACGTCGAAATGTACGCGTTTCCCCCGAAGTGATTTCCGATGCGCTGCCGAAGATGCCGCCTGCTCGGCGCTCTGCCGTTCCCCGGCGGCGCCTTCGGCGCGATCCCCACGTACAGCAACGTCCCGAACTCGCCAACCCGACACCCCTCGGTCGGGACACCCGGCGGCACCTCGGTGAAATACCAGCCGTACACACCCCGTCGCGCGGGCACCACCGAACCCCGCGACACCGCCTCGACACGCGAGTACACCCGCTCCGGGCGCAACAACCCCTCCGCCAGCCCCCAATAGACGCTGTCCTCCACGACACTCCCCCTTCACCCAGCGACCCGACGCCGCACGATTACCACAGGCGCAGCTCGTGGCGCCGCTGCCCGCGCATGATCGTGTCTGAGAAACTCGCGGACATGACCATTTCACCGATCGGGGACGTCGTGCCGCGTGGGCAGGATGTCGTGGTGTGGACCGATCACGGCCACGGCTCCCTGTGGCGCTGGCTGGCGCGCGACCCGGACGCCAGTGGCCTGCTGACCGGCGCCGCCGCGCCGCCCGAAGAGGGCCGCCAGGGGGCGGTCGAGGTGATCAACGCCGTGCTCGCCAATGTCCTGGCGCTGTCGAGCCTGGTCGTGGCCATCGCGACGTGGCGCGCGCAGCGGCGGGCCGATCCGCCGGTCGTGCGGATCGAACGCGACGGGGTCCGGGTGGAGGTTCCCGACGCGTCCCCCGAGACGGTCGCCGCGATCGCCAAGGCCCTGGGGATACCCGAGGGCGACGAGCCTGCCTGAGCACGTGGACACCCTTGCCGACACCGGTCAGTCTCGCGCGGTGCTGATCGGGACGGGCCACTACCAGCGGATGCCGTCGTTGCCGACCGTCCCGCCCGGGGTGGCGGGCCTCGCCCGCGCGCTGACCGACCCGGGCCTGTGGGGTCTGCCCTCGGCGCACTGCCACACCCTCGTGGACCCCGCCTCGGGAACGGCGGTGCTCGACGTCGTGCGCGGCGTCGCGGCCGAGGCGACGGACCTGTTCGTCCTCTACCTGGCGGGCCACGGATTCGTCGACCCGGACACCGACGAGCTGCACCTCGCGCTGCCCACGACGGATCCCGACCGCCCCTGGACCGCGCTGCCCTACACCTGGCTGCGCCGGGCGATGCGACACCATTCGGTCCGCGCCCGCCGCAAGCTGATCCTGCTCGACTGCTGCTACAGCGGTCTCGCGTTGGGCGGCTCGCTCACCGACCCCGCCCGCATCGGCGACCGGGTCGCGGTGAGCGGCGCCTGCGTGCTGACCGCGACCGCCGAAACGAGGACCGCGCTCGCGCCTAAGGGGGAACCGCACACCGCCTTCACCGGCGAACTGCTCGCCACCCTCACCCGCGGCGTCCCCGGCGGCCCCGCGGTCCTGGATGTCGAGACCGTCTACCACGACCTGCACGCCAAGCTGGGCGCCCGCAACCGCCCCCTGCCGCAGCTGCGCAGCCGCAACTCCGGCCACCGCATACCCCTCACCCGCAACCGGGCCGCCGACCTCGCCCCGCCGTCACCCCCGCGACCCGCCCCGGTGTCCGGACGCCGCCGCTGGGCGGCCGCCCTGGCCGTCGCCGCAACCCTGTCGGCGGGCGCGGACACGCCTCCCGCCACGACGACCACCCCGGCCATCGCCGCGATGTTGGCCTGCGACAACCGCGAGCCCCCGCCGTCACCTGTCACCACCGACAGCGGGACGACCCCGGCGATCGACCGGGTCCGCGACCGACTCAGCGGACGCGACCGGCTCGTCATCGGCACGACGTTGGGCAGGCCAGGGCACGCCGAGCGCTGCGCTGACGGCAGCGTCCGAGGGTTCGACATCGCCATCGGCGAGATCGTCGCGGCCGACCTGGGCTTCTCCCCGGAGCGAGTCCAGTGGGTCGATCTCCCCGCGACCGAACGTCTCACGGCCGTCACCAGCGGCGAGGTGGACTTCGTCGCCGGGAGCATGGCGATCACCGCCGAACGCAAAGAGGAGATCGCGTTCGCCGGGCCCTACGAGCTCAGCGCGCAGACCCTGCTGGTGCTGCGCGGCAACACCAGCCTCAGCAGGCTGGAAGACCTGCGCTCACCCGACAACACCGTCTGCGCCCTCAAGGGCAGCACCTCGATGCAAAACCTCGCGGACTACCAGGCCCAGATCGTCTCCCGGACCTCGATCAACGCCTGCCTCGAATCGCTGCTGCGCGGCGAAGTCACCGCGGTCACCGGCGACCGCTCGCTGCTTCTCGGCTACGACCGCGCGCTAAAAGGACGCACACGACTGGTGAACGACACCTTCGGCGAGGTCGCCTACGGCATCGCCGTGGCCCTGGACAACCCGGACCTCCGCACCGCCGTCCGCGACGCGCTCGCCCGCAGCTATCAGGACGGCCGTTACCGCCGGGCCTGGCGCGATTCGCTGGGCCGACTCGTCCCCGAAGTCGACACCGGCCCCCGACTCACCGAATAACCCGACAAGCTCGGCGAAAGAACCACACCGAGAGAAGACATCACCCTCCACACAGGACTATCCGCGGTGGTGCCCCCCCCCGCGGAAACTCGAAGCCGGTCCCGCGCCGACCGCGCCGCGGCCACGCCGACGGGTCAGACCGCCGAACGTTGCAGCGAGCGGTGGCGCGGGAGCGCGGCGCTGAACGTGGTTTTGCGCAGATCGAGAGCTTCGGTTTCGCAGCCCTGGTCGAAGAGCAGGGTCGAGGCCAGGTCGAGGGCCTGGCGCACCTCGGGCGGCGCCGACTCGCGTTCGGCCCGGCCGAGGGCATGCCACACCGCGTGCAGTTCGAGCCCCGCCGCCTCGGCCGCCGCGAGGTCGCGGTCAAGGATCATGCGAACCCACACGAACGTCGCCAGGACTTCCGCGACGTCGATCGTCGGTCGCAGGCCGTTCCCGCGGGCGATCGAGACCGCCTTCTCGGTCGCCTCCAACGACTGTCGGTAGAGGCCGTTGTCGATCTGCCGCACTGCCAGGTTCAGCAACGACCTGCTGAAGTCCGTGCTGTACCTGCTGTCGACTTCGGTCAGCCGCAGGAACAACTCCGCGGCTTGCTCGGCGATCAGCTGGGCTTGATGGGCGGCTTGCGGGAAGGTGAGCCGGGAGCAGAGGTTGCACAGGGAGCGCGCCAGATCGGCTATGCGCGCGGTCAGCACGCGTTCGCTGTCGTAGAGCGCGCGCACCGCGTCGGGGTACGCCGCGTGCCACGACGCCCGGTAGCGCAGCGCGCGGAAGACACGCATCCGCACGTTGTCGATCGAGTCCGACACACCCACCCGGTTCTCGGCGAAGATGGCGTCGACCGAGTCCTGGAGCCTGCGCGCCCTGGGATCCGTCGGTGGGCTCCAGCCCGCGTCCGGCTTGGCTTGGGCCCGCACCCCGACACCCGCGAACGCCTGGTACATCTCAGTCTCATAGTGCCCGAGTTGCTCATCGAGCAGCCTGGCCCGGATGTTGACCACTTGCCGGACGCTGAGCAGCGCCCCTTGGTGGTTTCCTGACCTGGCCAGATGGATCGCGTGGTTGTGCAGCGCGGCCGCCAGGTCGGCGTCGTGCAGATCCGGCCGCGCGTGGGCCAACCGCTCGGTCAGGGTGACCGCCCGTTGGCTCATCTCGACCGCGCGGGTCTGGGCCGCGGAACCGGAGAGCATGTCCGCCAGCGCCCGCAGCGACCGCGCCAGGTCCGGCTCGTGGTGTCCCACGGGATCGCGCTCGGCCAAGTCGCTGAGAATCTGGACGGCTCGGCCCATGATCTCCGCGCCGCGCGCGGGCTTGCCGAAGTGGTGGTATTGCAGGCCCAGTTCGTGCAACGCGGCCGCGAGGTCAGGCGCGTACGAGTCGTGCTCGCGCAGGGTCAGCTTGGTGCAGATGTCGAGTACTTCGCCGCTGATCTGCAACGCCACCCGATCGCCGCACTGGGCGAGCAACCAGGCATAGGTGTGCGCCGACGCGGCGTATGCCCGCACGTAGGGCGAGGCATACGCCGAGCGGCTCACCAGTCTGTTGTGGATTTCCATCGCCTCGCGGGCACACGTGAGCGCTGTGTCGAGCTTGCCCTGCCGAGCCAGGTCCGCGGCGAGGTTGTTGAGCGATTCGGCGAGCAGAGCGACGGCGGCGGCCCCGCCGCGTCGGGCGAGGTTCCTGCGCAGGTGCACCGCGCACGAGGAAGCCTCGGCGGCGGCTTCCCACCGCGCCATGGCCGCCTGCTGGGTGCCCAGATCGTGCCAGGCGGCGGCTTGGGCGGACTCGTGCCCCGGCGGCAGGTCGCGGTAGATCGCGATGGCGTCCGCTGTCCACTTGCAGGCCTGCTCGAACTGACGGGCGTTGGCCAGTTTGCGCCCCAGCCCCGCCATCAGGGCCGCTCGGTCGACCGGCTTGGACGCGCGCGTCAGCCTGCTGGTGGTGAGCCGCTCGGCCACCAGCGCCGCGGCGACGTCCAGTCCGGGGTCGCTTTCGGGGATCACCAGCTCGACCTCGGCGAGCAGGTCGAGGTCCGCGACTTCCGCCACGGCGAGCAGCGCGGCGCCGCCGAGGGCGATCACGTCCGGGGCGCGGCCGCGCAGCGCGTCGTTGAGCCGGGTTCGCACGTGCGGCCACTCCTGCTTGCCCGCCTCGGCCAAGACCGTGACCGCGCCCGCGCGGAATGGCGCGGTCACGGCGGAGGACAGCACGAAGTCGAGCGCCTTCTCGGCCCACGGATCGGCGAAGTAGTCGGCGCGTTCGCCGGTGCGCGGCAGCGTCCTGGCCACCAGGTCCTCCCCGAGCCGGTCCGGGGCCAGCGGCGCGAGCACCAGGCCGTCCTCGGCCGGGTAGCAGATGCTGTGCTCATCGATGAGCCGCGCCGCCGCCGCTTCGCTGCCTGCCAGCCCGGCGGTGCGGAGCACCCGCACCCCGTCGCTCCACGTCATCGGGCCGACGAGGGTGGCAAGGAAAGTGGTGCGCTTCAGCGTGACCGGCGAGGCGTTGATCCGGCCGGTGTCGCGCAGCGCCGCCCAGTGGTCGCACTCCCGGTCCAGCAGGTAGCGAGACAGGGAACCCGACGTGCGAGGCGAGTCCGTCCCCGTGGCGGCGGCGTCGACCGCGGCCAGCGCCGCCATGTGCAGGGTGAGCACCGAACCGTAGACGTCGTCGCCCAGCGACCCCGGCGGTTCCAGCCCGTCAGTGTCCACGCCGTAAACCCGGGCGAAGCTCGCGCCCGCCGCCTCGAAGGCCATCCGCCGGTCGTGCTCCGAGCACAAATCCGCCAGGACGTGCTCGCCCACGTCGTCAACCATCGAGCCGAGGGAGTAGGCCAGCTCGCCCCACCACGACCCGGCCGACCGGCCCAGCAACAGCACCCGCACCACCCGCGCCCTCGACGCCACGACCGACGACAAGAGGCTCAGCATGGCCGAGCGCGGCCAACGATCCGCGTAGTCGACGACTACAAGCAGGTCGCAGCCCGACGCGACCTGAATCTGTCGTCCATGCTGCTCGCCGTAGTGCGCGGACAGGACTGTCCACCCCTGATGCGCGGCCGTGCGCGCGAACCGCATCGCCAACCGGGTCTTGCCCATGCCGCCGCCCCCGTGCAGCACCATGACCTCCGACCGGCGCCTGCGGGTGAGCCACCGCCCCAGCTGCCCCAACTCGTCGCGGCGGCCCACGAAGCCCACCACCTGGTTGCGCGCCAACAGCAGCCTGCTCGGCTGCCCGCGCAACGTGCGCGGGGCGTCCGGCACCTGCTCGGCGAACGGCGCCAACCCGTACTCGGCCTGGCCGGGGTTTCCCTCGAAGCGCACGTCCCCGTGGACGACCCCGACCTGCAGCAGGCGACCGGACACACCTCGGGCGGAGTTCACAACCCCGAACGAGGTGGCCTCCGGACTCGCCATCGTGTGATCATGCCGTACTTCCTACGCCAGTCACACGCCGGTGCGGATGACTCCCTTCGTGCGCATGAGGAACTCGCCCAGGTAACCGTCGTGCGGGATTCCCGGGCGGAGCCAGGTCGTCGGGTTGTCACCCAGGTAGACGTTGGTGATCGACGGCTCGTGCAGCAAGGCGTCGACAAGGTCCGGGCGGGTGGTCATCGCGGTGAGGACCAGGGTGTCCCGCAGCGACGCGATTCCGTCCTCCGGGCGCCATGGGCCGACCCACACGCACGGGAACGGGAGCTCGATGTTGAGCTGCGGCGCGGTGCTCGACTCGACCAAGTGCACGGCCGGGCGCAGCACCGCGCCGCCGGAGGGGAGTTCGTCCACGATGGTGTCGCCGCCGAGGAACGGGCGCGCGTCGGCGGACACCTTGCGCAGATAGCGGTCGACCTCCACGACGGACTCGACCGGCTGGACGGTCAGGATCGCGTCGGGGTCGTCCGCGGGCAGGCTCGGGATCTCGCGAAGCCTCTCCGCGAGCGCCCGGGCGAGGGGTTCCGGATCGCCCTCGACCAGCACCGCGGTGGCGCAGGTGCAGGCGGTGCCGCCCAGGTGACTGACCGAGCCCGCGATGATGTCGATCTTCTCGCGCCAGTCGACGTCCGCGGTGACCAGGATCTTCGACCGGCCGGGGCCCTGCGGGAGCACGTGGGGGTTGGCGGAGTACTTGTCGATGACGTCCTGGCCGCCGTACACCATGGCGTAGTCCGCCTCGGCGATGATCACGTCGGCGGCGGCGTAGTCGGTCGGCAGCAGGGTCACCGTCAGCGGCGGGAAACCCGCTTCGCGCAGGGCGCTGACCAGTCGGAACGCGGTGAACGGCTCCCGGGTCGATGGACGAAGCGCCACCTTGTAGCCCAGGGCGAGGGCCTCGGGCCACAGCCCGTGGACGGCCGGTGTGTTGCCCGCGGCGTGCACCGCGAACAGGTCGCCGCGGCGGGTCCACACCGCTGATCCGTCGAGCGTCCGCGAGTCCCGCCAGTCGCCCACGGCGCCGCGCGGCATCGCCAGCTCCACCGTGTCGCGCAGGGACCGCAGCACGTCCGCGACCCAGTCGACCGACTGCCGGACGACGCCGAGCGGGACACCGGACGCGGTCGACACCAGTCGCACGTACTCCTCGGGGTCGAGATCGCCGATGGTGGCATTGAGGAACAGGTCGGCCGCCTTCTCCAGCGCGGCGAACCGCTCGGCGCCGGGCATGACCGGGGCGCCGCGCATCGCGGCGAGCGTTCGCCGCACATAGAGCGCGGGCACCTGGCTGATCTCGCCGATCCGCGCGCCGGACAGCGAGGTCAGCGGCAGTCGGTCGCGCGACCGGTACGGCCCGGTCGGTCCGAGCGCGTCGATGTGGACGGGCGAGCCCATCAGTAGACCCCTTCAATGACCGCGTTGTCGTCGAACGTGGTGACCGGCCGGACGTCGGCGACCGCGCACCCCAGCGCGCCGGGCAGCGGCTCGACCTTCAGCGCGGTGTCCCGCTCCAGGTTGTTGGGCAGCAGCGCGTACTTGGTGAGGTGGTTCATCACGACCTGCCCGCGCTCGCCGAACTCCACGTCGGCTCCGGTCTCGGGATGCACGACCCGGAACACGATGTACGGGCTGGGCGGGTCGAACTGGGCCAACCCGTCCGGCCGTTCCTCGGGCCGCTCGCGGGACATCCCGAGGATCGTGGTGCTCCCGTACAGGCCCTTGAGCGGGATTCCGGGGAAAATCTCCTGCTTGAAGATGTCGCGCGAATCGGCGTCCATGTGCGCGCCGCTCCAGCAGATGAACCTGATGTGCTTGCGCACCAGTTCGACAAGGTCGTCGCGGCGCGCGACGCGCTCAAGCAGGGGCGGTGTGGTGATCAGGATGCCGACGGACTGCGTGCTCAGGATGTGCGCCGCCTGGTCGATGAGATGCTCGGCGTAGCGGTCGGCTTCAGCGACGTCGCCGCGCCCGATCAGGTGCTTGATCCAGCGGGGATCGAGGTCGACGGTGAATTTCACCCCGTTGTGGCGCCGCGCCCGCCTGCTCGCGAACTCGCCGAACATGTGCGGCCCGCTGGGCGCGATGGCGAGGGTGTTCATGGTGCCGAGATCGGCGTAGTGGAACTCGTCCCAGCCGAGCGCGAAGTCCATCCAGCGGTCGAACATGACAAACCGTTTCGGCGCACCGGTCGTGCCGCCGCTTTCAAAGATGCCCGCGATCTCCCGGTCGGCGCCGTGGAGTCCGCGCGGAATCAGGTCTTCGACCGGAACGTCCCGGAACTCGTTGATGACGTTGGGAAACAGGTTGAGGTCGGCGAATGTCCGCACGTCCGCGATGGGGTCGAAGTCGAGACTCCGCGCGCGGCGCAGCCAGTACGGGCTCCCGGTTTCGGCGCTGAAATGCCACTTCATCAACGCGGAGATATAGTTGTCCGGGTCAACGGATGACGTGTCTGCGGTGAGGTCAAGGATGGCAGAACACATGCGCAACCTCCGGCTGCGGCGTCGGGAATGTCGGGGTTATCCTGCTCGACCCCACCGTGGCCGACCCTGGGGCGACCGTCACTCCGATCGCACGATAGGAGACTTTCGCGGTCGCCGCCGAAAATTTCCAACAGAATGACACTGGATTAATTCGACAAAGGACGGGCGGATTAGGCCATCTGGCGGCAGACAAGCATGACGCTAGCGAAGCCGCCGTCCAGATTTCGGGTGATGTTCATCCATCAAGCCTGGGATTTCCGGTATTTCAGTTCGCGAAAAGCTTTTATGAAACCGATTCGGAAGTCACTCTCCCGCTCGACCACGAGCGCTCCGGTCTTCCGGCGGGCCGCGAGTCTTTACACAGCTCGAACGTGATCCAGGCGGCTTCTTGACCGGGCTCTGTGAGAGTTCCGGCCATCGGGTTCGACCAGGGATTCGACCAAGGAGGAGCGCTCGTGCGAGTCAGGAACTGGGCCGTTGTCGCGGCCGTCGTCAGCGGGGTCGGGCTTACCGGGGCCGGGGTGGCCGCCGCGCAGCCCGCCGGGCCGGTCACCGTGACGATGAGTCCGGAGGAAGTGCGGTACCTGTGCGAGAAGCGGCTGCCGAAGGCGGAGAAGCGGGTCGAGAAGGCGCTGGCGCGGATCAACGGCGGCGCCGAGGTCAAGGGGTCCGTCGCCTGGCTCAAGGAGCGCGCGGAGAAGGAGCGCGCGGCGGGCCGGGAGACCAGCGCCGAGCTGCTGCGGGAGCGGGCCGAGCGCCGCGCGGGCCGGGTCGGCGAGCTCGACAAGGTCAAGGGATGGGTCGCCGACTTCCAGTCGAAGCACTGCGGTGCCAAGTGAGGCGGGCAGTGGCCCTCGTCGCCCTGCTGCTGGCGTGCGTGGCCTGCGAGCGGCAGCCCGCCGCGGGTTCGTCGGGGACGTCCGAGATCGAACGAATTGAGTCCACTCTGGACGTGATTGAGTCCGAGCTGGCCGGGGATTAGGCTGGCGGGCATGGAGTCCCGAGGGCTTGTCCTGGTCGTCGAGGACGATTCGGCCATCGCCGAGCTGGTCACGCTCTACCTGCGCCGCGAGGGATTCGGCGTGCGAGTGGAGACCGACGGGACGGCCGCGCTGGCCGCGACCCGCACGGTCAAGCCGGTGGCCGTGGTGCTCGACATCGGACTGCCGGGGATGGACGGCATCGAGGTCTGCCAGGCCATGCGCCGGGACGGCGACTGGACGCCGGTGCTGTTCGTGACCGCCCGCGACGACGAGGTCGACCGGATCCTCGGCCTCGAACTCGGCGCGGACGACTACGTCACCAAGCCGTTCAGCCCGCGCGAACTGGTCGCCCGGGTGCGCACGGTGTTGCGCCGGGCGAACGGCCCGGCCGCGGCGGAAGTGCTGCGGTCGGGCCGAACCCGGCTGGACGTCGGCGAGCGTCGCGTGTGGACGGACGCGGGCGAGGTGGCGCTGACCTCGACCGAGTTCGACCTGCTGGCCCACCTGATGCGCAGGCCGGGGCAGGTCTTCGAGCGGGAGCGGCTGCTCAGCGCGGTGTGGGGCTACGCGGCCGCGGCCGGGACTAGGACTGTCGACGTGCACATCGCGCAGCTACGGGCCAAACTCGGACCAGATTGTCCCATTAGGACTGTCCGGGGCGTTGGCTACGCGGTGGAGCGACAGTGAGGCGGGCCTCGGTCGCGGTCCGCGTCACCGCGTTGTGCCTGGCCGTGGCCGCGGTGGTCGCCGTCGTCGGCGGCTTGGCTTCGGCGCGGCTGGTCGCGCGCACGGCCCGCGAGGTGACCAGGCAGACGCTGTCCGACCAGGCCGACGTGGTGGCGGGTCAACTCTCCGACAGCAAGCTCGGGCTCCGCCGGGTGGTGGAGGTCCTGGGCGGGCAGGGCGTCACGGTGGTCCAGGTGCGCCCCAACGGAAACGTCGTCAGTTCCGACGCCACCGCCGAACGCGCGGCCCGGCAGGCGGGCATCACCGACCTGACCGGCCCGGTCCACACCACCGTCGACCTCGGCGACCGGACCCTGCTGGTCGAACTGCGCCCCATCGACCCACGCGGGGCGATCGGGCTGGTCCGCGAGGCGGAAACGGTCCGGGGCGCGGGCCGGACGCTGGTCCGCGACATCACCTTCGCGCTGGGGTTGGGATTGTTGGTCGCCGCCGTGGCCGGGCTGGTGCTGGCCCGGCTGCTGGCCCGGCCACTGCGCCGCACGGCGGCGGTGGCCACGTCGATGAGCCACGGCAGGCGGGACCTGCGGGCTCCCGTGGACGGCCCGCGGGAGGTGGCGGAGGTCGCGGCCTCGGTGAACGCCCTGGCCGACGCGCTGCACCGCAGCGAGGCCCGGCAACGGGACTTCCTGCTGTCGGTGTCGCACGAACTGCGGACGCCGCTGACCGCGGTCAAGGGCTTCGCCGAGTCACTGGCCGACGGCGTGGTCACCGGCGACGCGGTGCCCGCGGCCGGACGGACGATCGACCAGGAGGCGACCCGACTCGACCGCCTGGTCGCCGACCTGCTTGACCTGGCCCGGCTGGGCGCGGACGACTTCCGGCTGGACCTGATGGCCGTCGACCTGACCACACTGGTCGCCGAGGCCGCCACGGTGTGGTCGGCCCGCTGCGCCGCGGCGGGCGTGCGTTTCTCAGCCGAGTCACCGAGCGAGCCCGTCGTCGCGCACACCGATCCGCGACGACTGCGGCAAGTGCTCGACGGGTTGGCGGAGAACGCTTTGCGGGTCACCCCGGCGGGCAGGCCGATCGTCCTGGCACTGTCCCGATCTCCCGGATCCGTCGTCTTGCAAGTGCGCGACGGCGGCCCCGGACTGGCGCCGGAGGACTACGCGATGGCCTTCGAGCGCGGGATGCTGAACGCGCGCTACAGCGGGAGTCGGCCGGTGGGCACGGGAATCGGGCTGGCGCTGGCGCATGGGCTAGTGACCAGAATGGGCGCGACGATCGAAGCGGGCCCGGCGCCCGAGGGCGGCGCCGCCTTCACCGTCCGCATTCCGACCGGCTGACTCAGCACTTCGGTCTGGTGGCCGCGGGTGCGGGGGTCGCTATCGGAGCAGGCGTCATGCGGCGCAAGGAGCGCACCGCGGGTTCGACCGGCGGCGACTGACACTGGTCCGGTCGGTCCCGTGTGCCGCCACGATCCGATGTCGGTGGGTCGGTCGATGCCGGGTGCGACTGGCCGCCCGAGCATTGTCAACCGTGGAACAACGTGAGCAGGAAAGCGACAGTCCCGCGCCACATCTGTTGATACGTCTGGGTTTCCCGGGATCGTGGCGTTACTGTGCGGCGGATGCGCGTGGAGGAGCTGTCGAATCATCCGCTGGCCCAGGTGCGTGCCCTGCGCGCGGCGATTGACGAGGTCGGGGTCCGTCGGGCCGAGCACCTGCGGGCGGTGGAGGTGCTGCGCCGGGAGAACGCGGCGTCGCGGCGGTGGTGGCAGTGGGGGCGGTGGTGGCGGCACCGCGGCGAGGAGGCGGCGCTGCTGGCGCGGGCGCCGGTGGTCGACCCGGCGATGGAACGGGACCTGACCCGGTATCAGGCGGGGGCGACCGCCGAGGACCAGGCGGCATCCGAGCTGGTGGCCCATTTCGATGACGGCTGGGCCCTGTTCCTGGGCTACGCCAACCGCCGCGGCGAGGTCGACCTGCTGGCTGTCGGGCCCGCTGGGGTGTGGGCGATCGAGGTCAAAGGCCGGGGTGTGCGCGTGCGCGTCGACGGCGACGACTGGACCTTCGAGAAGTACGACCGCTACGACAACCTGGTCGACTGGGGCGAGCTGCGTGACCGGGGCGGGCGGAGCTGGGGCCGCCAGGTCGGCGACATCGCCGGTGAGCTGGAGACGTTTCTGCGCAAGCGCGGCGTGCCGGTGCCGGTGCGCGCCGCGGTGGTGCTCATGCACGACCGGGCCGAGATCGGCTCCACGCGTGACCTGCGAGTCCTGCTCGGCGTCGGCGTCGAGTTCCTGGTCGAACACATCCGCGACAGCGCCACCGTGCTGAGCGCGCGACAGCAGGCCGACGTCGAACGCCTGATTCGCCAGGACCACGCCTTCCACCGCAAACGCCGCGGCCGCTGAGCGCTTCCCGGCCTCGCGGTGGTCAGGAGGTGAGGTGGCGGGCAAGCCGCAGGCTCAGCGCGGCCAGGGTGAGCGTGGGGTTGGCGGCGGGGGAACTGGGCAGCACCGAGTTGTCGCAGGCGTAGAGGTTGTCGTAGCCCAGGAACTTGAGGTCGGCGTCGACCACCCCGGCGCCGTTCTCGCCCATCCGCAGGGTGCCGACTTCGTGGGCGACGCCGCCGAGCTTGGCCGGGGTCAGGTCCAGGGTCTCGCCCACGATCGGCTCGGCGCCGATCCCCGTCAGCACGGTGGCCGCGAGGTCGCGCACCTCGTCAACCAGTTCCGCGGCCAGCGGACACGGCTGGACGTCGACCAGCACCGGCGCGGACGGGGGCCCGACGACGCGCAGGCGGTTGGTCTCCACGAGCGGCGCGTTGAACAGGAACACGATCTCGCCGAGGGTCGAGTCGCCTTTGCGCTGCCGGTGGCGGGCGAGGTTGTCCGGGTCGACATAGCGGCCCTGGTTGAAATCCGCGCCGAGTTCGACGACCACGTTGTACGGGTGCCGGTCGGCGCTGGTGTCGCGGTGCCGTGACCAGAGCTTCGCCGAGGCGTCGGTCGCCGCGTGCGGAGAGCCCGCGGGCAACGAGAAGTGGGTGTACCAGATGGGATGGTCGGTGATCCCCCGGCCGATCATGTCCGCCGGGTCGTCCAACTGGGACAGCAGCGCGATCTTGGCCGACTCGATGGTTCCGGCGCTGAGCACGACGGTGTTCGCGCGGTACTCCCGCTGTTGGCGCGCCAGCAGGTCGTAGGCGGCGACACCGACCGCCCGGCCGTCTTCGGTGAGCACGCGGTGCACGGCGTGGTTGAGGTTGACCGTCGGAATCCGCTGCCCGGGGTCCTCGACCAGCCGGTCCTCGCACAGCAGGTCCGCGGTGGAGAACATCCCGGCGGGAATCGACAGCGGCGTATAGCCCTGGTACTGCACCGCGACCGGGGCGTCGAGGTGGTCGAAGTCCGGCAGCAGGCGGGTCAGCGCCTGCCGGGTGCTCTCCTGGTACGCCGAGCCGATCGGGCCGTTGCGGTTGAGCGCGTCCTCGGCCAGGCGGTACCCGGTGGTCAGCAGGTAATCGCGGACGGCGGCGGGCCAGCCCAGCAGCTCCCAGGCGCCCATCCTCGGGATCAGCCCGCCCCAGAACAGCGACCGGCCGCCGAGGTTGAACGCCTGGGCGCCCTGGAAGTCCGACCCGTCGACGTTGTCGTAGTTCTTGATGCTGAAATCCGGGAACAGCCCCCACACACTCTTGTCGAACCTCCCCACCCGCAGCCGCCGCGGCAGGTTCGCCACGTGGGTGGGGAACAGCAGCGACCCGGCCTCCAGCACCAGCACGTCCGCGCCCGCGTCGGCGAGTTGGTCGGCGAGCAGCCCGCCCCCGACGCCGGAGCCCACCACGATCACGTCGTACACCCGCTGCCCGTCGTGGTTCGGCCGGAAAAACCGCTGCTGCACCTCGCCGTTCTCCGTCACCACCGCGGGAAACGGCGCGAACCGCACGTCCGCGTCGCCGAACTCGGCCACCCCGTCGGCGACCGGCCGCACGACCAGATTCGGCCCGTCCATCCAGGTGGTCCCGTCCAGCACGAACTTGAACTCCAGCACCGCCCCGTACCGGGCCTCATCGAGCCGAAAGACCCACGCGGCGTCCTGGTACACCCCCGGCACGTCCACGTCCCACCCGTCGACCGCGCTGCGCAGCGCGACCACATCATCCGGCACGAACTCGGTGGTGCGAAACCGAACGACAAACATCCGACCCCCTCACGGTTGACACCCACCGCTACCCGTACCCGACGAAAGCCGCGTACTGGGCGGTAGTCGCTGGAACGGGTGGGTTAACGGGCAGCGCGACCGGTCGGGCGGCGGGCGCTGAAACTCAAGGCGGACGCGCGTCTCGCTTGTCGTGCACAGTAAACAATTGATACAGTTGTGCCACTAGTTTACCGAAGAGGGGTTGGGGTCCGTGTCCGCACTGTTCTTGGTCTTCGCGATCGCGTCCGAGGTCCTGGCGACGATCAGCCTCCGCCTGTCGGAGGGGTTCACGAAGCTGCTGCCGTCGATCCTGGTCGTGGTGGGATACGTGACCGCGTTCGGCATGCTGTCGCTGGTGCTCAAGAACGGCATGACGATCGGCCTGGCCTACGGCATCTGGGCGGCCAGCGGCATCGCGCTGGTGGCGGTGATCGGCGCGCTGTTCCTCGGCGACACCCTCACCCCGGTCCAGTACGGTGGCCTGGTGCTGGTGATCGCGGGAGTGCTCGCCCTGGAACTGGGGAGCGCGCACTGAGCAGCGGCAGGAAGAATCCACCGGCGACGCGCTCCACGAACGCGGTCGCGGCCGGTGCTCCCGCGCGCCCCGACGGCAGGCTGGCCCGGGGCGCGCGGCGCCGTTCCCAGCTCCTCGACGCCGCGATCCGGGTGATCGCGACCGAGGGCCTCGCCAACCTCACCCACCGCTCGGTCGCCAAGGCGGCGGGCGTGCCGTCCGCGGCGCCCAACTACTACTTCGACAGCGTCGAGGACATCGTCGTGGCCGCGCTGACCCGCGCGTCGGAGGACTACACCGCGACCGTCGCCGACCTCGCCGAGCAGGTCGCCGCGGGCGCCGACCTCGCCGAGGCGCTGGCGGACCTGCTGACCGAGGGCGCCGTCAGCGGCGAGCTGACCGCGGCGGAATACGAGCTGTACCTGCTCGCCGCCCGCCGCCCCGACCTGGTCCCGATCGCCCTGCGCTGGGCCGACGCCCTGCGCACCCTCGTCACCACCACCTCGGGCGACCCCGACCGCGCCCAGTCCGTCGTCGCCTTCGTCGAAGGCGTCCTGGTGCAGGCCATGCTCGGCCGCTCCCAGAGCAGGGAGAACCTGCGCGCCACCCTCGACCGCCTGCTCAGCGACGACCAACGGGACTACCGGCCCTAGGCGCGAGCACCGCCCCGCGGGCCGCACCGCCGAGGCGGCGCGGCCCGCGGTCTCGGTCACCGGAGCGCTCAGGCGTAGCGGCCCGCGATGAAGTTGCCGGTGTCGGCCGGGTCGGAGCTGAGGTAGAACTCCTTGATCGCCCGGTAGCACTCGTCCCTGGTCACGTACCCGTCGCCATCGGTGTCGATGTGCCGGAACGACTCCTCGATCTCCTCATAGGACTGACCGGTGGAGCGCTGGCCGGTCACCCAGTCCTGAAGCGACAACCGGCCGTCGCCATCGGTGTCGGCCATCTCCACCGCCATGTTCGCGAACGGCATGGCGATGTTCTCCACGAAGCCGGGCTGGTGGTGCGAGGACACCCACTGCGCTCGGGAGACCTTCTTGTAGCCTTCCGCGTCGGTCTCGCCGATGAGGTTGCGCCACAGCAGGTGGCCCCAGCTGTTCACCCGCTTCCACTGCGCCGAGCCGGGCGTGAACCCAAAGTCCTGGCACCAGTTCTGCACCACCACGTCCACGTCGGTCTCCTCGATGAAACCGTCGTTGTCGGTGTCGATGTTGTCGAACTCGCGCTCGTACTTCAGGGCGAGCAGGTCCTGCGGCATCGCGTTTCTCCTCTGGGTGTTGTTCTCCCGGGTCATCGGTAAGCCCGGGGTGGATCAGTCGAGCCCTCCGTCGACGGAGAGACCGAGTTCGGCGAAGAGCTCTTCGTCCGTGGCGGAGTCGAGGTCCAGTTCGTCGTCCGCCCCCGCCCGCGCGGTGCGCTCCCGGTACCCGCGCAGCACCTCAGCCAGCCGATCAGCCAGCTCGCGCTGGTCATCGGTGTCGGGTCCGGCGCTGAGCAGCAGCTCCACGGCGCTGAGCGCGGTCGACGCGGACGCGGCGGGCGCCCGGTCCTCGGCCAGCCCGTCGAGCAGGAACGAGGTCAGGTCATCGAGCGTGGGGTGGTCGAACACCAGGGTCGCGGGCAGGCGGTTCCCGGTCTCCTCGCTGAGCCGGTTGCGCAGCTCGACCGAGGTCAGCGAGTCGAACCCGAGGTCCTTGAACCGGTGCTTGCCGTCGATCCGGTCGGCGTCGTCCCGGCCGAGGACCGCCGCGACGGTGGCGCGAACCGCGTCGAGCACGACGGCCGCGCGGTCGTCCGGGGCAAGCCCGGCCACGCGGTCGCGCAGGGTCGTCACGGCGACCGGACGTGTGGCCGAGGTGGGCGCCAAGCCGCGCAGCACCGCGGGCAGACGCGTGCCCCTGGCCCGCAGGGCCGAGGTGTTGAATCGGGCGGCGACGACGACCGGCTCGCCGCTGGTGACCGCGGCGTCGAACAGCGCCAGCCCGAGATCGTCGCTGATCGGCGACAGCCCGGACTCCGCCAGGCGGGCCTTGTCGACGTCGGACAGGGCGGCGGCCATGCCGCGCTCCCAGGCGCCCCACTCGATCGCCGTCGCGGGCAGCCCGAGGCGCGCGCGGTGGCGGGCCAAGGCGGCGAGCGCGGCGTTGGCCGCGGCGTAGTTGCCCTGGGCTGGCCCGCCGACAACCGCGGACACCGACGAGAACAGGACGAACGCGGCCAGGTCCGAGTCGCGGGTGAGCTCGTGCAGGTGCCAGGCGCCCCCGGTCTTGGGCGCGGTCACCGCGCGCACGCGCTCGGGGGTCAGCCCGGTGATCGGGGCGTCGTCCACGACTCCGGCCGAGTGCACGACCGCCCGCAGCGCGCGGCCCCGCAGGACCGAGGCGAGGGCGGCGCGGTCGGCGACGTCGCAGGCCACGACCTCCACCGACGCGCCCTGCGCGGCCAGCTCCTCGGTCAGGTCGGCCGCCCCGGGCGCGTCGCGTCCGGACCGGCTCAGCAGCAGCAGGTCGGTCACGCCGTGCGCGGTGATCAGGTGGCGGGCGATGAGGGCGCCGATGCCGCCGGTGCCGCCGGTGACCAGGACGACGCCGCCTGCCAAGTCGACCGGCGCGGGGTCCGCGGGGGTGAACCGGGCCAGGCGCGGGGCGACGACGGCGCTGTCGCGGATTTCGACGTGCGGCTCGTCGGTCTGGGCCGCCCTGGCGACGACCGCGGGGGCGGTGTCGGCGGGGGCGACGAGCAGACCGAAGCGCGCCGGGGCCTCGGCTTGGGCCGAGCGCACCAGCCCGCCGACCGCGGCGCCCGCCGGGGTGTCGGGCACGTGCACGACCAGCCGCGCGTCGGCGAACCTGCTCTCGGCGAGCCATGCCTGGAGCACGGCGAGCGCAGCCGAGGTGGCGGTGTCGACGGCCCCCGGCCAGTCGCCCCGCTCGGCCGCCGCGGCGAGGACGACGGTGGCGGGCACCGGGTCCAGCGCCAGCAGACCGTCCACATCGGACACCGCGGTCCACGGCCCGGCCTGGTTCGGCGCGGCGACGGCCACGTGCTCGACCACGTGCAGCGGCGCGGCGGGTGAGAGCCCGGACTGCTCGCGGACCCGCAGTCCGGTGGCGCGGGCGACCGGCGCGCCGGTGGCGTCGGCGAGGACGAGGTCGAACACGTCCTCGGCCCCGCCGCGCCGCAGCGTCACCCGCAGCGCGGCGGCGCCGGTGGCGTGCAGGGCCACCTCATCGAAGGCGAACGGCAGCGCGGGCCGGTCCCGCTCCCCGACCAGCAGCAGGGTGTGCAGCGCGGCGTCGAACAGCGCCGGGTGCACGCCGTAGCCGCTCGCGTCGGCGCCCTCGGGGAGGGCGACTTCGGCGTGCACGGCGTCGTCGGTCAGCCAGGCCCGCCGCAGACCGCGGAAGGTGTCGCCGTAGTGGTAGCCGGACTCGGCGAAGCGGTCGTACACGTCGGCGAGGTCGACCTCGGCGGCGCCCGCGGGCGGCCACTCCGCCAGCGGCTCGGCGACCGCGTCACCGGGGACGAGAACGGCCTGCGCGTGCCTGGTCCACTCTGCGGCGTCCTCGGTCCTGGCGTAGACCGCGAGGTCACGGTCCCCGGCCTGGTCGGGCGTGTCGACGACGACTTGGAGCTGGACCGGTTCGTCCACCGGCAGCGGCGCGGCGATGGTCAGGCCGGTCACCCGCCCAGCGCCCACGCTCACCGCGGCCCAGGTCGCCAGCTCGGCGAACGCGGCTCCCGGCAGCAGCGGCGACCCGCCGACCACGTGGTCGGCCAGCCAGGGCTGGTCGACCTGCGACAACCTGCCGCTGAGCACCAGCGCGCCGCCGCCCGCGACCTCCACCGCGGCGCCGAGCATGCGATGCCCGGTCGCGGCGAGCCCGGCCGCGGCGCCCAAGTCGGCGGACACGGGGTCGGCGTCGAGCCAGTACCGGGTGCGCTGGAACGGGTAGGTGGGCAGTGGCGCCCGGTCGCCGGGGCCGGTGATCGCGGCCCAGTCGACGGCCGCGCCGCGCACGAACGCGGCGGCGACCCCGCGCAGCAGCGTCACGGGCTCGGACCGCTCGCGGCGCAGGGCGGGGGCGGCGACCAGGTCGCCGTCCGGGGCGCACGCGGGCACCAGGGCCGCCAGCACGCCGTCGGGACCCAACTCCAACGCGGTCCGCACGCCCTGCTCGCGCAAAGTGGTGACGGCGTCGTGGAAGCGGACCGGCCTGCGGACGTGCTCGACCCAGTACTCCGGGGTCGCCGGGTCCAGGCCCGCGCCCACGGTCGACACGATCGGGACACGCGGGGCGCCGTAGCCGATCGAGCGCGCGATCTCGGCGAACTCGGGTGTCACCGGCTCCATCAGCGGCGAATGGAAGGCGTGGCTGACCACCAGCTCCTTGGTCTTGCGCCCCTGTTCGGCGATGGCGGCGGCGACCGCGCGGGTGGGTTCGGCCGCGCCCGAGAGCACGACCGACTCCGGCCCGTTGATCGCGGCGATGGCGACCCCGTCAACGAGCAGCCCGGCGACTTCGGCCTCGGTGGCCGCGACCGCGACCATCACCCCGCTCTCGGGCAGCGCCTGCATGAGCCGCCCGCGGGCGGCGACCAGCGTGCTCGCGTCGGCCAAGGTCAGCACCCCCGACACGTGCGCGGCGGCGAACTCGCCGATGGAGTGTCCGACGAGGACATCGGGGGTGACGCCCCATGATTCGACAAGCCGGTAGAGGGCGACCTCGACGGCGAACAGGGCAGGCTGTGCGAACTCGGTGCGGGACAGCCCTTCGCCGGTCTCGACAACCTCGCGCAGCGGCCGCGGCAGCAGCGGGTCCATCAACGCGCACACCTCGGCGAACGCGTCGGCGAAAACCGGGTACGCGGCGGCCAGTTCCCCGCCCATGCCGACCCGCTGGGCGCCCTGGCCGGTGAACAGGATCGCGAACCGGCCGCCGACGTCCTGGCCGCGCACGGCTGTCGACAGGTCGGACAGCCCGGCCAGCAGGTCGTCGGTTCCGCCGCCGAGCACCACGGCCCGGTGTTCGAGGCGGGCCCGCCCGGCCAGGGTGGCGGCCACGTCGGTCGGGCGCGCGCCGGTGAGGACCGGCCGCAGGCGCTCGGCGGCGTCGTCCACGGCGGCGCGTTCGTGGGCGGACAGCACGAGCGGGACGATCGGGACGGGCGCCCGCTCGGCGGGGCGCTCGGCGGGCCGCTCGACCGGGTGCTCCAGCACGACATGGGTGTTGGTGCCGCTGATGCCGAACGACGACACCGCGGCCCGGCGCGGCCCGTCCGACCGCCACGGGCGCTCCTCGGTGAGCAGCCGCAACGGGCCGCCCGCCCAGTCGACGTGCGGGGTGGGCTCATCGACGTGCAGCGTCCTGGGCAGCACGCCGTGCCGCATGGCCTGCACGACCTTGATGACGCTGCCGACACCGGCCGCGGCCTGCGCGTGGCCGATGTTGGACTTCAGCGACCCCAGCCACAGCGGCCGGTCGGCGGGGCGGCCCGGGCCGTAGGCGGCGATCAGGGCCTTGGCCTCGATCGGGTCGCCCAGGGTGGTGCCGGTGCCATGCGCCTCGATGAGGTCGACATCGGCCGGATCGAGCCCCGCCGCGGCGAGCGCGGCGCGGATGACCCGCTCCTGCGCGGCTCCGCTGGGCGCGGTGAGCCCGTTGGACGCGCCGTCGGAGTTGACCGCGGTGCCGCGCACGACAGCCAACACGGTGTGGCCGCGGCGGCGGGCGTCGGACAGGCGCTCGACGGCGAGCACGCCGACGCCCTCCGCCCACGCGGTGCCGTCCGCGGCCGCGGCGAACGACCGGGCCCGGCCGGTGGGCGAGAGCGCCCGCTGCCGGGAGAACTCGATGAACATGCGCGGTGTGGCCATGACCGTCACGCCGCCGACCAGGGCGAGGTCGCACTCGCCGCCGCGCAGCGCCTGGGCGGCGAAGTGCAGGGCGACCAGCGACGACGAGCACGCGGTGTCGACGGTGACGGCCGGTCCCTCCAAGCCGAAGGTGTAGGCGATGCGGCCGGAGGCGACGCTGGAGGTGCTGCCGGTCAGCAGATAGCCCTCGTAGCCGCTGGGCGCGGTGGGCAGCCTGCCCGCGTAGTCGTCGTAGATGGAGCCGACGAACACGCCGGTCTCGCTGCCGCGCAGCGACGTCGGGTCGATGCCCGCGTCCTCCAGCGCCTCCCACGCCGTCTCCAGCAGCAGTCGCTGCTGCGGGTCGGTGGCGGCGGCCTCGCGCGGGCTCATGCCGAAGAAGCCCGCGTCGAACCGGTCGGCGTCGTGCAGGAACCCGCCCTCGCGGACGTAGGAGGTGCCGTGCCGGTCGGGGTCGGGGTCGTGCAGTCGGTCCACGTCCCAGCCTCGGTTGACCGGGAAGTCGCTGATCGCGTCGCCGCCCGAGGCGACGAGGTCCCACAGGTCGTTCGGGGTGCGCACCCCGCCCGGGTACCGGCAGGCCATGCCGACGATGACGATCGGGTCGCCGTCCCCTGCCGCGGCGGTGGCCACCGGGGTCCTGGGTGTTTGCCGGGGCTGGGCTTCCGGCGTGCCGCCGAGCGCGGTGGACAGGTGGGCGGCGAGATCGGCGGGGGTCGGGTGGTCGAACGCGGCGGTCGCGGGCAGGCGCAGCCCGGTGACCGCGGCGAGGCGGTTGCGCAACTCCACCGCGGACAGCGAGTCGAAACCGATGTCGCGGAACGCCCGCTTGGGCCGCAGCGCCGACGCGTCCCCGTGGCCGAGGACGGCGGCGGCGCTGGTCAACACCAGGTCGAGCAGCTCCCGCTCGCGGTCGGCTGGCGACAGCGACGCGAAGCGGTCCGCCGGGGCGGCCGCGGCCGACGACGCGGCCGCGCGGCGCGGGGCGCTCACCCGGACCAGGGAGCGCAGCACCGGCGGCAGGTCGTCGCCCCTGGCGCGCAGGGCCGCCCGGTCGAACCGGGTCGCGGCCACCGCGGGCAGGCCGGAGCCGAGCGCGGCGTCGAGCATCAGCAGGCCCTCGCCCTCGGTGATCGGCACCAGGCCGCCGCGCGCCATCCTGGCCAGGTCGGTGTCCGACAGGTGCCCGGTCATGCCGGTGGCGGTGGCCCAGAAGCCCCAGGCGACCGAGGTCGCGGGCAGACCGGCCCGGCGCCGCTGGACGGCGAGCGCGTCCAGGGCCGTGTTGGCCGCCGCGTAGTTGGCCTGGCCGGGGTTGCCGAGCAGGCCCGCGACCGAGGAGAACAGCACGAACGCGGCCAGGTCGGCGGTCCGGGTCAGCTCGTGCAGGTGTAGCGCGGCGTCGACCTTGGGCCGCAGCACGGCGGTGACCTGCGCGGGGGTGAGCGCGGTGGTCAGGCCGTCATCGAGGACGCCCGCCGTGTGGATGACGGCCGTGAGCGGATGCTCGACAGGCACGTCGGCCAAGACGGCGGCAAGGGCGTCGCGGTCGCCCACATCGCAGGCGACGAACCGCACCGACGCGGCCATGCCGGTCAGCTCAGCCGCCAACTCGTCGGCGCCGGGGGCGTCGGCGCCCCGGCGACTGAGCAGCAGCAGGTGGCGGGCATGGTGCGCGGCGACCAGGTGCTTGGCGACGAGCGCGCCCAGCGCGCCGGTGGCTCCGGTGATCAGCACCGTGCCGTCGGGGTCGATGGCGGACGGGACGGTGATCACGTTCTTGCCGATGTGGCGGGCCTGGGAGACGTGGCGGAACGCCTCGGTGGCCTGCCGCAGATCCCAGCCGGTGACCGGCAGCGGGCGCAGGACGCCGCGCTCGAACAGGCCAAGCACCTCGGTGAGGATTTCGCTGATCCGGTCGGCGCTGACGCGGAACAGGTCGAACGCCTCGTAGCGCACGCCGGGGTGGTCGGCGGCGACCCGCTGGGGATCGCGCAGGTCCGTCTTGCCCATCTCGACAAACCGGCCGCCGTCGCGCATCAGCCCGAGAGTGGCGTCGGTGAACGCCTCGGCCAGCGAGTTGAGCACCACATCGAGCGAGCGCCCGTCGAGCACCCCGCGGAAGGCGTCGGCGAAGTCCAGGGTGCGCGAGGAGGCGATGTGGTCGCCGGGCACGCCCAACGCGCGGACGGCGTCCTGCTTCCCCTCGCTCGCCGTGGCGAAGACCTCCGCGCCCAGGTGGTGGGCCAGCTGCACGGCGGCCATGCCGACACCGCCCGCCGCGGCGTGCACGAGCAGGGTCTGGCCGCGGCGCAGGTGGCCCAGGTCGACCAGCCCGTAGTAGGCGGTCAGGAACACGATCGGCGCGGCGGCGGCCTCGGCGAACGTCCACCCGGCAGGCATCGGCGCCAGATAGCGGCGGTCGACCACGGCGGACGGGCCGAACGCGCCGTCCATCATGCCCAGCACCCGGTCGCCGGGGGCCAGGTCGGTGACGCCCGCGCCGACCTCGGTGACGACGCCCGCGCCCTCGCTGCCGAGCAGGGCCGCGCCGGGGTAGACGCCGAGCGCGATCAGCACGTCCCGGAAGTTCAGACCCGCGGCGCGGATGTCGACCCGCACCTCGCCGTCAGCGAGCGGGCGCCGCGGCACGGGGACCGCGGCCAAGCCGGTCGCGGTGCCGTCACCGGCCGGGTCCAGCCGCCAGTCCGTGCCGTCGGGGAGGGTGAGCGGGGGGCTTGGCCGGGTCAGCCGCGGCACGGTCGCGCTGCCCGCGCGCAGCGCGACCTGCGGTTCCCCGGAGGCGACCGCGGCGAGCAGGGCCGCGCTATCGGTGACGGCGTCGACGTCGATGACTTGGACCCGGCCGGGATTCTCGGTGTGGACCGTGCGCAGCAGGCCCCAGACGGCCGCCGCGGCGATGTCGACGGCGTCGCCCGGGGCGGCGGCGACGGCCCCGGTGGTGACCGTGACGAGCCGGGCGCCCGCGAACCGGTCGTCGGTCAGCCAGGCGCGCAGCAGCTCCAGCGCGCTGTGCACGCTGTTGTGCGCCTCGCCCGCCTGGACCTGGGGCGTGTGCAGCACGACCGACGTGTCCGAAGGCAGCGCGGCCACCTCGGGGAAGCCGGGCAGACCGTGCGCGGGGGCGCCGAGGACCGCCCACCCCACGGTGTCGACAGTGTCGGCGGGGGCGGCTGGAGCGGCTGAAACGTCACTGGCCAGCGGGGTCCAGCTCAGCTCGTGCAGCCCAGCCGCCGAGGTGCGGAGGGCCCGGGGGGCGACCTCGCGCAGGGCCAAGCCGGTCACGGTGGCCAAGCCCGCGCCGGTGCTGTCGGCGATCACCACGTCGACCGCGCCGGACCCGGCCGGGGTGAGGCGCACGCGAGCGTGGGTGGCGCCGCGGCGGTGCACCGCGAACTCGCCCCAGGCGAACGGCAGCGCGGCGGCGCCGGGCTCCCGGTCGAGCAGCAGCGGGTGCAGCGCGGCGTCGAGCAGCGCCGGGTGGACGGCGAACCCGCTGACCTCGACGCCCTCGGGCAGCGCGACCTCGCCGAACAGGACGCCGCCGGACCGCCAGGCCCGGGTCAGGCCGCGGAAGACCGGGCCGTACTCGTGGCCGCGGCCAGCGAAGTGGTCGTAGGCGCCGTCGAGGGCGATCTCCTCGGCGTCCGGCGGCGGCCACGCGGTCAGGTCCACCGCCTCCGGCCCGTTGGGCGTCAAGACCGCGGTGGCGTGCCGGGTCCACTCGGTCTCGTCAGCCGAGTCGGGCCGCGAGTGCAGCGACACCTCCCGGCCGCCGTCCGCGGCGGGCTCGCCGACGACGAGTTGCACCGCGACCGCGCCCTCGGCGGGCAGCGCCAGCGGCGCGGAGATCACCAGGTCGGCGACGGCGGCGCGGTTGGCCTCGTCGGCGGCGCGCAGCACCAATTCGGCGATGGCCGAGCCGGGCAGCAGCACGGCGCCGGACACGGCGTGGTCGGCCAGCCACGGCTGGGCGGCGCGGGAGAGCAGGCCGGTGAGCACGAGTCGTTCTTCCCCGGCCAGCGGCACGGCGGCGCCGATGAGCGGGTGGTCGGTGGCGGACAGCCCGGCGCCCCGCACGTCGGCGCTGGCGGCGGAAGCGCTGAGCCAGTGCCGTTCGCGGTCGAAGGGGTAGGTGGGCGCGTCGGCGACGGGACCGTCACCCAGCACGGAGGCCCAGTCGACGCGCACCCCCGCGGCGAACACGGTCGCGGCCGAGCGCAGGAGCTGGTCGAGGTCGCCCAGCCCGCGGCGCAGCGTTCCCTCCGCGACCACCTCCGTGCCGGTGCCCGCAGCGCTGTCCGCGATCCCGGGCAGCAGGACGGGATGGGCGCTGACCTCCACGAACACGTCGTGGCCTGCCTCGGCGAGGGTGCGGATGGACTCTTCCAGCCGCACGGTGCGGCGCAGGTTCTCGTACCAGTAGGCGGCGTCGAGGCCCTCGGTGGGCTGCCAGTCCGCGGTCACGGTCGAGAAGAACGGCACCCGCGACGCGACCGGGGTGATCGGCGCCAGCACGTCGGCCAGCTCGTCGCGCAACCGCTCGACGTGGGCGGAATGCGAGGCGTAGTCGACGGGGACCGGCTTGGCGCGCACATCCTCGGCCACCAGCCGCGCGCGCAACTCGTCCAGTGCCTCGACGTCGCCGGAGACCACGGTGGCGGACGGCCCGTTCACGGCGGCGACGGACAGCCGTCCGTCCCAGGCGAGCAGCCGTTCCGCGGTGGCCGCGCGCGGCAACGGGACGGAGAGCATGCCGCCCTCGCCCGCGATGGTCCCGATGGCCTGGCTGCGCAGCGCCACCACCCGGGCGGCGTCGGACAACGACAGCGCGCCCGCCACGGTGGCGGCGGCGATCTCGCCCTGGGAGTGGCCGAGCACGGCGGCCGGGGTGACGCCCAGCGCCTCCCACACCCGGGCCAGCGACACCATGACCGCCCACAGCGCGGGCTGCACGACGTCGACCCGTGACAGCGCGTCGGGGTCGTCAAGGACATCGGACAACGACCAGTCGACAAACGGGGCGAGAGCCGCCTCGCAGTCACGCAGCGCCGCGGCGAACGTCGGCGACTGGGCGCGCAGCGCGGTGGCCATGCCCGCCCACTGCGAGCCCTGGCCGGGGAAGACGAACACGACGCGCCGCCCGCCGGGAGCAGCGGGGACAACGGGACCGAGATCCGCCAGGCCCGCGACGCCGTCGAGAACGACGGCGCGGTAAGGCATGGCGGCTCGGCGCAGCAGCCCCCGGGCCAGGGCGGGTGCCGGGGTGTCGGCGAGCGCGGCCGCCACCCGGGCGGCTTGGGCGCGCAGGGCGCTGTCGGAGCGGGCGGTGAGCACGAGCGGGACCGCGACCGGCTCGTCGGCCTGGTTGTCGCCCTGGTCGTCGGCGGGCGCGGCGACCGGCTCGGCCTCCTCCAGGATGACGTGCGCGTTGGTGCCGCTGATGCCGAACGAGGACACCGCGCCGCGGCGCGGGCGGTCCGCCGCGGTCCACTCCCGGTGCTCGGTGAGCAGCGCGACCGAGCCCGACGCCCAGTCCACGGCCGGGGTGGGCTCGGTGACGTGCAGGGTCTTGGGCAGCTCGCGGTGGCGCAGCGCCTGCACCATCTTGATCACACTGGCGACCCCAGCCGCGGCCTGGGTGTGGCCGATGTTGGACTTCAGCGAGCCCAGCCACAGCGGCTCGGATCGGTCCTGGCCGTAGGCGGCGAGCAGGGCCGTGGCTTCGATCGGGTCGCCCAGCGGAGTGCCGGTGCCGTGCGCGTCCACGGCGTCCACATCGGACGGTCGGAGGCCGGACGCGGCCAGCGCCTGGCGGATGACCCGCTCCTGGGCGCTGCCGTTGGGCGCGGTGAGGCCGTTGGACGCGCCGTCGGAGTTGATCGCCGAGCCGCGCACGAGGGCCAGCACCGGGTTCCCGGCACGGCGCGCGTCGGACAGCCGCTGGAGCACCAGCACGCCGACGCCTTCGGCCCAGCCGGTGCCGTCCGCGGTGGCGGAGAACGAGCGGCACCGCCCGTCCGGCGACAGCCCGCGCTGGCGGGAGAACTCAACGAACACGCCTGGCCCGCTCATCACGGTGACGCCGCCGACGAGGGCGAGCCCGCACTCCCCCGCCCGCAGCGCCGACGCGGCCTGGTGCAGGGCGACCAGCGACGACGAGCAGGCCGTGTCGATGGTCATCGTCGGGCCCTCGAAGCCGAAGGTGTAGGCGAGGCGGCCGGAGGCGACGCTGACGGCGGTGCCGGTCAGCAGGAAGCCCTCGTGGCCGTCGGCGGGCTCGTGCAGGCGCGGCCCGTACTCCTGGGCCATGGCGCCGACGAACACGCCGGTGTCGCTGCCGCGCAGCGCGGTCGGGTCCAGCCCGGCGCGCTCCAGCGCCTCCCAGGCGGTCTGCAGCAGCAGCCGCTGCTGCGGGTCGATGGCTGCGGCCTCGCGCGGGCCGATGCCGAAGAACCCGGCGTCGAACCGGTCGACGTCGTGCAGGAACCCGCCGTGCCGGGCGTAGCTGCGGCCGGGGGCGCCGGGCTCGGGACGGAACAGGCCATCGATGTCCCAGCCGCGGTCGGTGGGCAGCCCGCCGATGGCGTCGACGCCGTCGGCGACCAGCCGCCACAGGTCCTCCGGGGACGACACGCCGCCGGGCAGGCGGCAGGCCATGCCCACCACGGCCAGGGGCTCGCTGTCGGCGACGCGCACGGCGGCGGTGGCGCGGGTGTCCCCGGCGGTGCCGCTGATTCGCTCGCCCAGGAACCGGGCCAGCGCTTCGGGAGTCGGGTGGCTGAACACGATTCCGGCGGGCAGCCGCAGCCCGGTGAGCGTGCTCAGGCGGTCGCGCAACTCCACGCCGGTCAGCGAGTCGAATCCCAGGTCCTTGAAGGTGCGCTGGGGGTCGAGGGTGCGCGCGTCGTGGCCGAGCACGCCCGCCGCGGCGGTGCGGACCAACTCGTCCACGGCGTTCGCGCGCTCGGCGGGCGGCAAGGCGGCGATGCTGCCCGCCGCACCGGCTTCTTCGGCGGAGGCGCCGGTGTCCGGGGTGGGCAAGTCGAGGAAACCGGTGTCGCGCCGGACGCCGGTGAGCCAGTGGCGCGCGCGCTGGAACGGATAGGTGGGCAGGTCGACGCGGCGGGCGCCGGAACCGGCGAGCGCCGGGGAGAAGTCGACCGGCAGGCCGCGCGCGTAGGCGCGGCCCAAGGAGGTGAGGAATCGATCGAGGCCGCCGTCGCCGCGGTGCAGCGAGCCCAGCGCGACGGCGTCGGCCCCGGCCAGCTCGGCGGTCTCGGTGACGGCGTGGGTGAGCACCGGGTGCGGGCTCATCTCGATGAACGTCGTGGCGCCGTCGGCCAGCAGCGACTCCACCGCGTCGCGGAACCGCACGGTCTCGCTCAGGTTGCCGTACCAGTAGTCGGCGTCGAAGACCGGGCTCGGCCACCGCGCGCCGGTGCGCGTCGAGTAAAAGGCCACCTCGGCGGCACCGGGGCGCAGGTCGGCCAGCGCGGTCAGGAGGTCGTCGCGGACGGGCGCGACGCGCGGCGTGTGGGAGGCGTAGGTGCCGGGCATGGCGCGAGCGCGGATCCCGTCCGCCTCGCAGGCGGCGACGAAGGCGCGCACGGCCTCCTCGGTACCCGCCACGATGGTGGCGCCGGGGCCGTTGACCGCGGCGATGTCCAGGGCGTCCCCGTGCGGGGCGATGCGGTCGGCGACGGCGTCGGCGGGCAACGCGACCGAGCCGAGGATGCCGGTGCCGAGCAGGCCGGTGGCGACCCTGGCCCGGGTGGCCGCGACGAAGGCCGCGTCCGCCAGCGGCAGCGCCCCGCTGATGTGGGCGGCGACGACCTCGCCCTGGGAGTGGCCGACGACGGCGTCGGGGTGGACCCCGTGGTGCTGCCACAGCCGGGTCAGCGCGACGGCGACGGCGAACAGCGCGGGCTGCACGACGTCGAACCGCTCCAGGTCGGGGTGGTCCGCGTCGGGCCCCAGGAGGGTGGCGGGGTCCCACTCCAGGTGCGCGGCGAGCGCGGCGGCGCAGGCGTCGAAGTGTTCGGCGAACACCGGCGACTGGGCGTGCAGCCGCCGGGCCATGCCGACCCACTGGGCGCCCTGGCCCGGGTAGACGAACACGGTGGCGCCGCGGGGCGCGACCCGGCCGACGACGACGCCGTCCGCAGGCTGCCCGTCGGCGAGCGCCGCCAGCCGGGCAGGCAGCTCGGCGCCCATGCCGACGACGACGGCCCGGTGCTCCAGGGCGGTGCGGGTGGTGGCCAGCGAGTGGGCCAGGTCCGCGGGACGGGCGGTCTCGGCGGGCGCGCGCAGGCGGGCGGCCAAGGCGCGCAGCGCGGCGGGGGCCCGCGCCGACAGCACCAGCGGCACCGGCAGGTCGCCGCCCGCGCCGCCCGCGACTGGGTCGGGCGGGCCTGCCACGGCCTCGGCGGGCGCGGTCAGCAGCACGTGGCAGTTGGCGCCGCCCATGCCGAAGGAGCTGACGCCCGCGATGAGCGGGCGGTCGGGGGCGGGCCAGGGGGTCAGCTCGGTCTGCACCCGCAGGTTGAGATCGTCCAGCGGGATGGCCGGGTTGGCGACGCGGAAGTTCAGGCTCGCCGGGATGCGCCGGTCGCGGATGCTCAGCACCGCCTTGAGCAGGCCGGTGATGCCCGCCGCCCCCTCCAGGTGGCCGACGTTGGTCTTCACCGAGCCGACGAGCAGCGGGTCGCCGCTCGCGCGGGCCGCGCCGAACACCGCGCCCAGGGCGGTGGCCTCGATCGGGTCGCCGACCGCGGTGCCGGTGCCGTGCAGCTCGACGTACTGGACCTCGGCCGGGTCGAGCCCGGCGCGCTCGCACGCCGTGCGCAGCACCTCCTGCTGCGCGTCGGCCGAGGGCACGGTCAGCGACGGGGTGGCGCCGTCGCTGTTGACCGCGCTGCCGACGATGACGGCGTGCACCCGGTCGCCGTCGGCGAGCGCGTCGGAGAGCCGCTTGAGCACGACCGCGCCGCCGCCCTCGCCGCGCACGAACCCGTTGGCCCGGCTGTCGAAGGTGAAGCAGCGCCCGTCCGGCGACAGGCCGCCGAACTTCTCGGTCGCGGCCAGGCTCTCCGGCAGGACGTTGAGGTGCACGCCCGCGGCGATCGCGGCGTCGCACTCCCCCGCCCGCAGGCTCTCCGCGGCCAGGTGCACCGCGACCAGCGACGAGGACTGGGCGGTGTCGACGGTCATCGACGGCCCGCGCAGGCCCAGGGTGTAGGAGACCCGGTTCGCGATCACGCCGCGCTGCACGCCCGCCATGGTGTGGCCGCTCATGGCCTGCTCGCCGTACTGGTAGGTCAACGCGGCGTAGTCGTCGCGGATGGCGCCGACGAATACGCCGGTGCGGCTGCCGCGCAACCGGTCCGCGGTCAGTCCGGCGTCCTCGATCCCCTCCCAGGCCAGTTCGAGCGCCAGCCGCTGCTGCGGGTCCATCGCCGCGGCCTCGCGCGGCGACACCCCGAAGAAGTCGGCGTCGAACGCGGCGACGTCGTCCAGGAACGCGCCCCAGCGCCCGCCCGCGCCCTGCGGCGGGTCGTCGCCGCCCCAGCGGTCCCTCGGGACGGCGGTGATGGCGTGCGCGCCCGCGCTGAGCAACGCCCAGAACGCCGCCGGGTCCTGCGCTTGGGGCAGCCTGCACGACAGGCCGACCACGGCGATCGCGTCCTGGCCGGGCAGGCCGCGGTCGCGGGGTGGCTCGGACACTGGGGTGGCCCCCTTCCGCTGGGTTCGCTTGGTGTTCTCGTCCGGGATGTCGGCGCTCATCGGGCCCCTCCTTGGACTGCGGCCCGCGGCGCGGGGAAGTAGCCCGCGGTCGCGAAGAACCTGATGTAGGTGGCGAGCAGGTTGTCGTCCACGACCGGGCTGCCGACGGTCCCGCCGAGGGCGGCGGCGGTGGCGCTCGCGTCGATCGGCAGGTAGCCGGTGCCGGTGCGGACCATCGCCTCGAAGGTGTCCAGCAGCGGGTTGAGCGCGTTGTCGTGGTCGGCGCGGACGGCGTCGAACCAGGTGTCGCGGTCCACTTCGGGCAGCGGGTGGCCCGCGGCCCGCAGGGCGGCGACGATGCGACCGAGCGACACCGGGGTCTGGTTGGCGTGGTGGAAGATCCGGCCGCTCGCGCCCGGGTCCTGGGACAGGGCCAGGACCGCGGCGCTGACGTGGTCGACGGGCACCAGGTGGTAGTCCGGGTCGACCCCGGCGGGCACCGTGCCGGACTGGACGACGCCCTTGATGGTCAGCCAGACGAAGTCCCGGGTCTGGCAGGCTCCCGCCACCCGGTCGCCGGAGATGACGTCGACCCGGTGGACGGTGACCGGCAGGCCGCGCTCGACAGCCAGGCGCACGATCCCCTCGGCGACCCACTTGCTCTTGCGGTACCCGTTGTGCAGCGCGGCGACCGGGCCGGTCGGGTCGTCCGGGCGCAGCGGCACGCCTTCGGTCACGGTGGCCGAGAAGACCCCGGTGGAGGACACGTGGTGCACCGGGACGGTGCGGTGGCGGGCCGCCAGGCGCAGGATCTCCTCGGTGCCGCCGACGTTCGCCGCGCGGACCTGGGCGTACGGGTGGAGCCAGTTCACGACGGCGCCCGCGTGGTAGACGGCGTCGACCAGCCGGGCCAGCGCGTCGAACCGGTCCTCGCCGAGGCCGAGACGCGGCTCGGCCAGGTCGCCCACCTCGATCGACACCCGGTCGAGGTCGAGGTCGTCGAGCACCCCGTACCAGCGCAGGTTGTCTTTGAGCCGGGCGGTGGCGTCGGCGACGTCGGCGCCGCGCACCAGGCAGTGCACCGTCGCCGCCGTGCCGCGCAGCAGGTCGCGCAGCAGGAACGCGCCGAGGAACCCGGTGGCGCCGGTCAGGAACACGTGCCGCGGGTCGGCGACGGCGGTGACCACCACCTCGGCGGGGACGATGTCCTCGGCGAGGACTAGGTCGGCGGCGGGGTCGACGTCCTCGGCGGACACGTCCCCAGCTGCCAGCACCTCGGCGCGCAGCAGCCGGGCCAGCGCGCCCGTCGTCGGGTGGTCGAACGCGGCGGTGGCGGGCAGCCGGGCCCCGGTCGCGGTGTGCAGCCGGTTGCGCAGCTCGACGGCGCTGAGCGAGTCCAGCCCGAGGTCCTGGAACGGCTGGTCGGCGCCGACCGGGGCGTCCTCCGCGCGGCCGAGGACGGCGTTGACCCCGGTGCGGACCAGCTCGCGCAGCAGGGCGAGCTGGTCGGGCTCGGACAGCCCGCGCAGCGTGGCGACCAGCTCGCCCGCGTCGGCGTCGCCCGCGGCCACCACGCGCCTGCCGGTTCCGGCGAGGGCGCGCAGCACCAGCGGGATGTCCTGGCCGAGCGCGCGCACCGCGGTCAGGTCGATCGGGGTCGCGACGACGCCGGGCAGGTCGAGCGCGGTCGCCGCGTCGAGCATGGCCATGCCATCCGGGGTCGGGATGGGGCGGAACCCGGCGCGGGTGAGCCGGTTCAGGTCGGCCTCGCCGAGCGCCCCGGTCATCCCGCCGGTCTGCGCCCACAGCCCCCAGGCGATGGAGGTGGCGGGCAGGCCGCTGACGGCGCGCACCCGGGCCAGCGCGTCCAGGGCGGCGTTCGCGGCGGCGTAGTTGGCCTGGCCGGGGCTGCCGAAGACCCCGGAGGTCGAGGAGAACAGCACGAACGCCGACACGTCGTGCCCGGCGGTCAGCTCGTGCAGGTGCCAGGCCGCGTCGACCTTCGGGGCCAGCACGGCGGCCAGGCGCTCGTCGGTCAGGTCGGTGAGCAGACCGTCGTCGAGCAGACCGGCGGCGTGGACGACGCCGGTGATCTCCCGGTCCGCCAGGGCCGCGGCGAGGGAATCGCGGTCGGCGACGTCGCAGGCGACCGCCTCCGCGTCGGCTCCGAGCGCGGCCAGCTCCGCGACCAGTTCGGCGGCGCCGGGGGTGTCGCCGCCGCGGCGGCCGAGCAGCAGCAGCCCGCGGACGCCGTGGTTGGCGGCGAGGTGGCGGGCGACCGCGGCGCCGAGGGCGCCCAGGCCGCCGGTCACGACGACGGCGCCGTGGGTGGGCCAGGCGGGGACGGCGCCAATGTCCGGGCCGGGAACCCGGGTCAGGCGGGGCGTGCGGGCGCGGCCGCCCCGCAGCCGCACCTCGTCCTCGCCGCAGGTGACCGCGGCCGCGGTGGCGGCGAGGGACGCGGCGGTGGAGTCGGTGTCGACCGCGACAAGCCTGCCCGGGTGCTCGCGCTGGGCGGAGCGGACCAGGCCCCACACGGCGGCGGCGGCCGGGTCGAGCGCGGTGTCGCCGGTCAGCACGGCCAGCCGGACATCGGCCAGGGCCGGGTCGGCCAGCCAGTCGCGCAGGACCGCCAGCACCTCCGCCAGCACGGCGCGCACGGCCTCCGGCCCGTCCGCGGCGGACGGCGGAACCGGCAGCAGGGCGGTGGTGACGTGAGAGCCTGCGGCCGCGGCGGCGCGCAGGCCCGCGATGCCGTCGACCACGGAAGCGGGGTGACCAGCCAGTGGGGCCAGCAGCACCCAGTCCGGAGCATCGACCCTGGGGAGCGCGACCGGTGTCCACTCGGCGGTGAACAGCGCGGCGTGGGCGGCGACCCGGTTGGGGTCCGAGGTGGGCAGGGCAAGCTCCTCGATGGCCCCGGCGGTGACGACGGGCAGGCCGCCGGGATCGCGGGCGTCGACGCCCGCGCCGGAAACGGCGACGCGCAGCGCGGTCGCCCCGGTCGCGTGCAGGGTGACCTCGCGCCACCGCACGACACCCCGGGAGCCCGCGGCGGCGAAGGCGGCCGCCCACAGCAGCGGGTGCAGGCCGTAACCACTCGGGTCGACGCCGCCGAGATCCGCCTCGGACCAGGAGTCGGCCTCCCCCGCGCCCGGCGGCCACCCGACGGGCTCGCCGCGGACGGCGGCGGCGAGGCCGAGGGACCCGGTGGCGTGCTCGGTCCAGGAGTCGGCGCCGCGGGGGCGCGAGTGGACGCTCACCGCGCGGACGCCGTGCTCGTCGGCGCCGGAGACCGCGACCTGGAGCTCGACCGAGCCCCGCGCCGGAACCAGGACGGGGGTGTGCGCGGTCAGCTCGCGCACCAGAGTGCAGCCGAACTCGTCGCCCGCCCGGGTGACCAACTCCAGCAGCGCGGCGGGCGGCAACAGCGCGCGGCCATCGGTCACCGCCAGCCACGGGTGGTCCGCGGGGGCGAGCCTGCCGACCAGGACGGCCGCGTCGGCTCCCGCTTGGCGCAGCACCGTGCCCAGCATCGGGTGACCGGTCCCGCCCGCGCCGGTCTCGCGGTTGCCGGGGGTCATCCAGTAGCGGCGGCGCTGGAACGGGTAGGTGGGCAGGTCGACGGTGGTGGCGCCGCTGTCGGCGTAGAGGGCGGACCAGTCCACCGCTACGCCGTGGCGGTACAGCTCGGCCGCGGTCAGCAGCACGCGCGCGGTGTCGCCCTCGTCACGGCGCAGAGTGCCGACGGCGAGGCCGCCGCCGTGTCCGTCGAGGGTGTCCTGCACGCCCACGGTCAGCACTGGGTGCGGGCTGACCTCCAGGAAGACCCGGTGCCCGGACTCGGCGAGGGCGTCGACCGCGGGGTGGAACAGGACGGTGCGGCGCAGGTTCTCGTACCAGTAGTCCGGGCCCATGGTGGTGGTGTCCAGCGGCTCGCCGGTGACGGTGGAGCGCAGCGGCACCGCGGCCGGGCGCGGCTCGATGCCAGCCAAGGCGGTCAGGACGTCGTCGCGGACGCGTTCGACGTGCGCGGAGTGCGAGGCGTAGTCGACCGGGACGCGCTTGGCCCGCACGCCGTCGGCCACCAGCAGGTCCAGCGCCTCGTCCAGGGCCGCGGTGTCGCCGGAGACGACCACCGCGTTGGGCCCGTTGACCGCGGCGACCGAGATCCGGCTGCCCCAGGGCGTGATCCGACGCTCGACCTCGGCGGCGGGCAGCGGGACCGAGAGCATCCCGCCCGCGCCCGCGATGGCCCGGATGGCCCGGCTGCGCAGGGCGACGACCTTGGCCGCGTCCTCGACCGACAGGGCGCCCGCGACGCACGCCGCGGCGATCTCCCCCTGCGAGTGGCCCACCACGGCGGCGGGCTTGACCCCCCACGACGCCCACAGCTCGGCCAGCGACACCATGACCGCCCACAACGCGGGCTGCACGACGTCGACCCGCTCCAGCTGGCTCGGGTCGGTGTCGGAGAGCACCTCGACCAGATCCCATTCGACGTGCGCGGACAGCGCCTTGGCGCAGCGGTCCACGGCGGCGGCGAACACCGGGTTCTCGGCGATGAGCGCCCGGGCCATGCCGACCCACTGCGCGCCCTGGCCGGGGAAGACGAACACGACGTCGTCCGCGGTGCGGGCGAGGACTTCGGGGGCCGGGTGGTCGGCGCGGGCGGCCTCGGCGAGTCCGGCCAGCAGCTCGGCGCGGTCGGCGCCGAGCACGACAGCCCTGCGTTCCAGGTCGGCGCGCCCGGTGGCCAGCGAGAAGCCGACATCCAGCGGATCCGGTCCGGAGTCGGACTTCAGCAGGGCCGAGACGCGAGCGGCCTGGGCGCGCAGCGCGGCCGAGGTGCGCGCCGACAGCGGCAGGGCTAGCACGGTGGGCTGACGTTCCGCGGCCCGCTCCTCCGGCTCGACCTCAGGGGCCTGCTCGATGATGGCGTGCGCGTTGGTGCCCGACACGCCGAAGGACGACACGGCCACCCGGCGCGCCCGCCCGACCTCGGGCCAGGGGCGGGGCTCGCGCAGCAGCTCGACGGCGCCCGCCGACCAGTCGACCAGCGGCGACGGTTCGTCCACGTGCAGGGTGCGCGGCATGATCCCGTGCCGCATCGCCTGCACGGCCTTGATCACTCCGCCGACGCCTGCCGCCGCCTGGGAGTGGCCGACGTTGGACTTGAACGACCCCAGCCACAGCGGCTCCCCGTCGCCGCGGCCCTGGCCGTAGGTGGCGAGCAGGGCGCCCGCCTCGATCGGGTCGCCCAGCCGGGTGCCGGTGCCGTGCGCCTCCAGCAGGTCGATGTCGGCGGGGCCGAGCCCGGCCGCGGCGAGCGCGTCCTCGATGACCTCGCGCTGAGCCTGGCCGTTGGGGGCGGTGAGGCCGTTGGACGCGCCGTCCTGGTTGACCGCGGTGGCGCGCACGACCGCCAGCACCGGGTGGCCGTTGCGGTAGGCGTCGGACAGCCGCTCCAGCACGAGCAGGCCGACGCCTTCGGCCCAACTGGTGCCGTCCGCGGCGGCGGCGAAGGACTTGCAGCGCCCGTCCGGGGCCAGGCCGCGCTGGCGGGAGAACTCGACAAACCCGCCCGGGGTGCCCATCACCGTGGCGCCACCGGCCAGCGCCAGCGTGGACTCGCCCTCGCGCAGCGACCGGGCGGCCAGGTGGATCGCCAGCAGCGACGACGAGCAGGCGGTGTCCAGGCTGACCGAGGGGCCGCGCAGGCCCAGGGTGTAGGAGAGCCTGCCGGAGGCCACGGCGTTGAGGCCGCCGGTGGCCAGGTAGCCCTCCAGCTCGGCCGGGCCGCCGTCGAGGTGCACATAGGACTGGCCCGCGACGCCCGCGAAGACTCCGGTGCGCGAATCGCGCAGGGAGTGCGGGTCGATGCCCGCCCGCTCGACCGCCTCCCACGCGACCTCCAGCAGCAGCCGCTGCTGCGGGTCCATGGCGGTCGCCTCCCGCGGTGAGACGCCGAAGAAGTCCGCGTCGAACAGCGGGGCGTCGTCGATGAAGCCGCCGCTGCGGGTGTAGGTCTTGCCCAGCGCCGCCGGATCGGGGTCGTAGAGCCCGTCGAGGTCCCAGCCGCGGTCCGACGGCCACTCGGTGATCGCGTCGACGCCGTCGGCCACGACCCGCCACAGGTCCTCCGGGGAGGCGATGCCGCCGGGATAGCGGCAGGCCATGCCGACGATCGCGATGGGCTCGTCGCGGGCGGACTCCAGGGCGGCGATCCGGGCGCGGGCGCGCTTGAGGTCGGCGGTGACCCATTTCAAGTAGTCGACAAGCTCGTCTTCGCGTGCCACGGGGTGCTCCTCTTGGTGGTTCTCGGCGGGGCGGCGGGGGTCACCCGATCGCGCGGCCCAGTTCGTTGTCGATGAGGTCGAGCAGCTCGGCGGTGGACGCCTGGGCGATGCCCGCCCCCGCGTCGTCGGGGTTGTCGGCGGTGTCCCCGGCCGGGGTGTCGAAGCGGGCCAGCAGCGCGCGCAGCCGCGACACGGCCCTGGCCCGGGCGGCGCCGTCGGCCAGCTCGCGCAGCCCGGCCTCGACCCGGTCCAGCTCGTCGAGGACGGACGGGGCGCCCGGTTCGGTGAACACCTCGGCCAGCAGGAACCGGGTGATCGCGGCGGGGTTGGGGTTGTCGAAGACCAAGGTCGCGGGCAGCGCCGCACCGGTCTCGGCGCCGAGCCGGTTGCGCAGTTCGACCGCGGTCAGCGAGTCCATGCCCAGCTCCTGGAACGGGGTGGCCGGGCCGACCGCGGCGGCGGAGCCGTGCCCGAGGACGCCCGCGACGGCGCCGCGGACCAGGTCCAGCACGACCCGGTGCCGCTCGGCCTCGGGCAGCGCGGTGATGGCGGCCGACTGACCGGCCGGGGCCGCGACGCGGCGGACGGGGCGAACCAGGCCGCGCAGCACCGCGGGCAGCCGCTGCGCGGTCCGCAGGACGATGTGGTCGAGGCCGAGGGCGACGACCGGGCCCGCCGCGGCGGCGGCGATCAGGTCGGGCAGGTCCGCGGTCGGCAGGGTGGTGAAGCCGAGCGCGGACAGGCGGGCGGCCTCCCGGTCGCCGACCGCGTCGGCCAGCGGGCCGAGCACCAGCGCGGAAGCGGGCAGGCCCGCCGCGCGTCGCTGTTCAACCAGGGCCGCGAGGGCGGCGGCCGCGGCGGCGGCGTTGGCCCGCCCCGGCGTGCCCAGCACCCCGGCGCTGGAGGTGACCACCAGGAACCAGCGGACGTCGGGCGCCAGCTCGTGGAGGGCGAACGCGGGGGCGGCGGTGTCGCGGAGGACGCGGTCGACCTGCTCGTCGGTGAGCACGTCGACCGGGCCGTCCGCGAACCCGCCCGCCGCGTGGGCCACCGCCGTCACCGGGTGCTCGGCGTCCACCGCGGCCAGGACCTGGGCGAGCGCGGCGCGGTCGGCGGCGTCGCAGGCCACGACCTCGACGTGCGCCCCGGACTCGGCCAGCTCGGCGACGAGCGCGTCGGCGCCGGGGGCGGCGGCGCCCCTGCGGCTAACGAGCAGCAGCCTGCGCACACCCCGCGCGACCAGGTGCCTGGCCACCGCGGAGCCGACGCGGCCGGTGCCGCCGATGACGACCGCGGTGCCGTCGAGCGGGACCTCGCCGGTCGCGGCGACGGCGCGGACCAGCCTGGGCGCGGTGGCCGCACCGGCGCGTAGCACCAGGGCGGGCTCACCGGAGGCCAGCGCGGCGGGCAGGGCCGCGGTGGAAGCCGGGTGGCCGTCGACGTCGAGGACGACGAGCCGGTCCGGGTGCTCGGACTGGGCCGACCGCAGCACGCCCCACACGGCGGCGCGCACCGGATCTTGGTCGGGCGGCGGACCACCGGCCGTGGTGACGACGAGGCGGGCGCCCGCCGCGGCGGGGTCGCCCAGCCAGCGGCGCAGCAGGGCGAACGCCTCGGCGACGGCCGCGGCCAGCTCCTTGCCCTCAGTGGCCAGGTGCGCGAAGAACACGGTTTCGGCGGGCTCGGCTGACTCGGCTGACTCGGCCGCCTCGGCGGACACGGGTGGTTCCGCCGAGAAGCCGGGGAGCGCCAGCCACGCGACCGGCGGACTCGCCGGGAGCGCAACCTCGGCCCAGTCGACGGTGTGCAGCCGCTCGTCGGTGGTGGCGCGGCTGAACGCGGCCGCATCGACCGGGGCGACGACGACTCGGTCGACGGTGGCGACGACGCCGCCGTCCGCCCCGAACAGCACGACCCGCGCGCCGTCGCCGGTCGGGGTCAGCCGGGCGCGGACCGACCGCGCGCCGGTGGCGTGCACGCGCAGCCCGCGCCAGCCGACCACGCCCGCCAGCGCCGGGGCTTCGGCCAGCAGCGGCGCGAGGGCGGTCGCCAACAGCGCCGGGTGCAGCGCGAAGCCATCGACGTCGGCGCCGTCGGGCAGGGCGACCTCGGTGTGCGTCTGCTCGCCTCGGACCAGGGAGGTGGTTCCCGTGAAGACCGGCCCGAGGTCACGGCCCAGCGCGGCCAGCCGCTCGGCGACGGACTCCGGCGGCACGGACGATCCGCTCGGCGCCCACGGCGCCGGGGCAGCGTCGCCGCCCCGGTCCGGGGCCAGGGCGCCCCGGGCGTGCTCGGTCCAGGCCAGGTCCGCCCCGTCCGGCCGGGTGAACACCGCGACGGCGCGGGCGCCGTCCTCGGCCGCGGCGCCGACGGTCACCTGTAGGCGCAGCGCGCCCTGCTTGGGCAGCACGACCGGGACCGCCGTGTCCAAAGTGGCCAGCACGGGCGCGCCGACCTCGTCACCGGCCCGCAGCACCAGTTCGGCCAGCGCCGCCTCCGACACCACCGGCACGCCCAGGACCGCGTTGTCGGCCAGCCACGGCTGTTCCCGAAGGGACAGCAGGCCGGTGAACACGGCCTCGCCGGACCCCGCGACCGGCAGGGCGGCGCCGAGCAGCGGGTGCCCAGTGGCGGTCATGCCCGCCCCGGCGCGCTCGGCGGCGGGCGCCGGGTCCAGCCAGTAGCGCTCGTGGGTGAACGCGTAGGTGGGCAGCGCGACAGTCCGCGCGCCGGTGCCCGCGTGGAACGCCACCCAGTCCACAGTGGAGCCCACCGCGTAGGCGACGCCGAGGGCCTCGACCACGGTGTCGGTCTCGGCGCGTCCCTTGCGCATGGCGGGCGCGGCGGCGTATCCGGTCACGCCGTCGGCGTCGAGGACGTCGCGGACCATGGCGGTCAGCACGCCCTGCGGGCCGACCTCCAGGAATCCGGTGGCACCGGCGGCGCCCAGCGCGCTGACGGCGTCGGCGAACAGCACGGCGCCGCGGGCGTGGCGCAGCCAGTGCTCCGCCGAGCGCAGCCTCTCCAGGTCGGCGACCTGGCCGGTGACCGAGGAGACCACCGCGACGGCGGGCGGCCGGAAGGTCAGGCCCGCCACGACCTCGGCGAACTCGGCGAGCATCGGGTCCATGTGGTGGGAGTGGAAGGCGTGGCTGACCGCCAGCCGCCGCGTCCTGCGGCCGCGGGAGGCCAGCTCGGCGGCGATGTCCAGCGCCGCGGTCTCGTCACCGGAGACCACGACCGCGCGCGGCCCGTTGACCGCGGCGATGTCCACCGTCCCGGCGTGTCCGGCGAGCAGCGCCTCGACCTCGTCGCGGGTGGCCTCCAGCGCGACCATCGCGCCGCCGGGCGGCAGCCGCTGCATGAGCGCGCCGCGCGCGGCCACCAGGGCGGCGGCGTCATCGAGGTCGAGGACCCCGGCGACGTGCACGGCGGTGATCTCGCCGATGGAGTGGCCCGCGACCATGTCCGGCCGCACGCCCCAGGAGGCCAGCAGCCGGTACAGCGCGGTCTCCACCGCGAACAGCGCGGGCTGGGTGTAGGCGGTCTGGTCCAGCAGCGCCGCGTCGTCTGACCCGGGCTTGGCGAACACGACCTCGCCGAGCGGCCGCGCCAGATGCCGGTCGAAGGCGGCGCACACGGCGGTGAACGCCTCGGCGTAGACCGGGTGCGCGGCGTGCAGCTCGCGCCCCATGCCGACGCGCTGCGCGCCCTGGCCGCTGAACAGCAGCGCCAGCGCGCCCGGGTCGACCCGCTCCGGCGCGCCCGCGGCCAGCGCGCCGAGCCCGGCCAGCAACTCCTCGCGCGAGGAGCCGCGCACCACGGCGCGCACCGGCAGCGCGGAGCGGGTGGTGGCCAGGGAGAAGCCGATGTCCTCCGCCCGCGCGCCCGCCAGCTCGCCCCCGTCGGCGACGGCGGCGAGCAGGCGCGCCGCCTGGGCGGCCAGGCCGTGCTGGGCGCGAGCCGACAGCGGCCACGCGGCGACGGGCAGATCAGCGACCGGGCCCGCGGGCGTGGGCTCGACTGGGTCCACGCCCTCGATGACGACGTGGGCGTTGGTGCCGCTGATGCCGAACGAGGACACCGCGGCGCGGCGCGGGCGGTCCAGCTCCGGCCAGGGCAGCGCCTTGTCCAGCACCTGGACCGCGCCCGCCGACCAGTCCACGAACGGCGAGGGCGCGTCCACGTGCAGGGAGGCGGGCAGCACGCCGTGGCGCATCGCGAGGACGGCCTTGAGCACGCCGCCGATGCCCGCGGCGGCCTGGGTGTGGCCCAGGTTGGACTTCAGCGACCCCAGGTAGGCGGGGCGGTCGGCGGGGCGGCCCTGGCCGTAGGTGGCCAGCAGGGCCTGCGCCTCGATCGGGTCGCCCAGGGTGGTGCCGGTGCCGTGGCCCTCGATGAGGTCGACGTCGGCGGTGGTCAGGCCCGCGTTGGCCAGGGCCTGGCGGATGACCCGCTGCTGGGAGGGCCCGTTGGGGGCGGTGAGGCCGTTGGAAGCGCCGTCCTGGTTGACCGCGGACCCGCGCAACACGGCCAGCACCTCATGGCCGTTGCGCCGCGCGTCCGACAACCGCTCCAACAGGACCAGGCCGACGCCCTCGGACCAGCCGGTGCCGTCCGCCGCCGCGGCGAACGGCTTGCAGCGGCCGTCGGCGGCCAGGCCGCGCTGCCGGGAGAACTCGATGAACATCGCGGGCGTCGACATGACGGTCACGCCACCGGCCAGGGCCAGCGTGGACTCCCTCTGGCGCAGCGACTGCGCCGCCAGGTGAATCGCCAGCAGCGACGACGAGCACGCCGTGTCCACCGTGACCGCCGGACCCTCGAACCCGAACGAGTAGGACACCCGGCCGGACACGACGCTGCCCGCGATGCCGCTGGCCAGGTAGCCCTCGGTGTCGGTGGCCGAGATCTCGGCGCGGCTGGCGTAGTCGTGGTACATCACCCCCGCGAACACCCCGGTCCGGCTGCCGCGCAGGGCGGCGGGGTCGACCCCGGCGCGCTCCAGGGTCTCCCAGGCGACCTCCAGCAGCAGGCGCTGCTGCGGGTCCATGGCGACGGCCTCGCGCGGGGAGATCCCGAAGAACCCGGCGTCGAACCCGGTGGCGCCGTGCAGGAAGCCGCCCTCGTTGACGTAGCTGGTTCCGGCCTTTTCCGGGTCCGGGTCGTACACGGAGGCCAGGTCCCAGCCGCGGTCGGTGGGGAACGCGGACACGGCGTCGCGGCCCTCGGCCAGCAGCGCCCACAGGTCTTCGGGCGAGTCGATCCCGCCGGGGAAGCGGCAGCCCATGCCGACGATCGCGATGGGGTCGTCGTCCACCGCCGCGGTGGCCGCGACCGCCGTGGTCGCGGTCGCGCCGCCGGTCATCTCGCCCACCAGGTGCTCGGCCAGCTCGACCGGCGTCGGGTGGTCGAAAACCAGGGTGGCGGGCAGGCGCACCCCGGTGGCCGCGGTGAGCCGGTTGCGCAGGTCGACCGCGGTCAGCGAGTCGAAGCCCAGGTCGCGGAACGGGCGGTCGACCGCGACCGACGCGGTGCCCGAGCGGCCAAGGACGGCGGCGGCCTCGGCGCGGACGACCGCGAGCACGGCGTCCTTGGCCTCCCCCGGCGGCAGGTTGGCGAGCGTGCCCGCCAGGCCACCGGCGGCGACCGCGGCCGCGCGTTTGACCGGCCCCCGGACCAGGGCCCGCAGCAGCGGCGGCACCGCCCCGGCGGCGCGCGCGACAACCGGGTCGAACCCGGTGGGCACCGACAGGGCGCGGCCGCAGGCGAGCGCGGCGTCGAACAGGGCCGCGCCCTCGGCGGCGGAGATCAGGCTGAACCCGGTGCGGGCGAAGCGGTCCAGGTCGACCCGGCTCATGCCGCCGGTCATCTCGCTGGTCTGCTCCCACAGGCCCCAGGCCAGCGCGGACGCGGGCAGGCCGACCGAGGCCCGGTGCGCGGCCAGCGCGTCGAGCAGGGTGTTGGCCGCGGCGTAGTTCGACTGGCCCGGGCTGCCGACCAGGCCCGCGAGCGAGGAGAACAGGACGAACGCGGTCAGGTCATGGCCCGCGGTCAGCTCGTGCAGGTTCCAGGCCGCGTCGATCTTGGGCCGCAGGACCGCGTCGAGCCGCTCGGGGGTCAGCGCGGTGAGCAGGCCGTCGTCGAGGGCGCCCGCGGCGTGCACGACGCCCAGGACGCGGCGGCCCGCCAGCGCCCCGGCGAGGGCGTCGCGGTCCGCGGCGTCGCAGACGACGGCCTCGGCGCGCGCGCCCGCCTCGGCCAGCTCGGCGACCAACGCGCTCGCGCCGGGGGCATCGGGGCCGCGGCGGCTGAGCAGCAGCAGGTCCCTGGCGCCGTGGGCGGTCGCGAGGTGGCGGGCGATGGCCGCGCCGACGACTCCGGTGCCGCCGGTGATGACGACCGTCCCCTCCCCCGACCAGTCCGGCGCGGCAGGGTGCTCGGGGGCGGCGAGGCGAACGAGGCGCGGCGCGGTCGCCGCGCCCGCCCGCAGCCGCAGCTGTGGCTCACCGGTGGCCACCGCGCCCGCGAACGCGGCGGCCGACGCGGGGTCGCCGTCGAGGTCCGCCAGCACGAACCGGCCGGGGTGCTCGGCCTGCGCGGCCCGCACCATCCCCCACGCGCCCGCGGCGGCGAGGTCGGCGATGGGCTCGCCGTCGGCGGCGACGGCGCCGCGGGTCACCACGACCAGCGGGATGTCGGTGAGGCGCTCGTCAGCGAGCCAGTCGCGCAGCACGGCCAGCAGCCGCAGCGCGGTGGCGCGCTGGGCGGCCGGGCCGGGGTCCGCGCCGCCCGCCACGGCGAGCAGCACGGCGTCGGGCGCGGCGGCGACCACGGCCTCGCGGTCGGCGGCGATCTCGGCGATCTCGGTGACCTCGATGACCTCGGAGCCCGCCAGCTCGGGCAGGGCGGGCTCGCCGAGGGCGACCCAGCGCGGGACGGCGCCGGGGACGAGGTCGACCGGGAGCCAGTCGACGCCGTGCACGGGGCTGGTGTCGCGCGCGGCGGTCAGCTGGGCCGCGGTGATCTCGCGCAGCACGACGGCCTCGGCGGTGAGCACCGGCGCGCCGGTCTCATCGGACAGTCGCAGCGCGACCGAGTCCTTGTCCCGGGGGGTGAGTTCCACCCGGACGGCGGCGGGGCCGGTGGCGTGCAGGCGGACGCCACGCCACTCGAACAGCGCGCGCGGACCCACCGCGCCCTGGTCCGAGCTGAAAGCCGACACGTGCAGCGCGGCGTCGAGCAGGGCGGGGTGCACCCCGAACGCCCGGTGTTCCGCGGCGACCTCCTCGGGCAGCCGGACGGTGGCGAGCAGGGCGCCGTCGTCGCCGCGCCAGGCGTTGGTGAGGCCCTGGAACGCGGGACCGTAGTGGTAGCCGCGCTCGGCCATCTCGGTGTAGACGCCCTCGATCGGCACCTGCTCGCCCGTGGGCGGCCAGGGCAGGTTTCCAGGCTCGACGCCGTCTTCGACGGTGAGCGTGCCCTCGGCGTGCAGGCTCCACGCGGACCGGGCGTCGGCGCGGGAGTGCACCGAGACGGTGCGGGCACCCGCCGTCTCGCCGGAGACCACGACCTGCACGTGCAGCGCGCCGGTGGCGGGGATGGCCATGGGGCCGCTCAGCACCAGCTCGCGCAGCACCGGGGCGCCCACCTCCTCGCCCGCGCGCAGCGCCATCTCGACCATGGCGGCGCCGGGGAGGATGGCGGTGCCGAGCACGGCGTGGTCGGCCAGCCACGGGTGGGTGGCGACGCCGATGCGGCTGCTGAACACCGTCCCGTCCGCGGCGGCGACCGGGACGACGGCGCCGAGCAGCGGGTGCCCGACCGGTTCGAGGCCGAACGAGGTGAGAGCGCCGGTGTCGCGGCGGGGCATCCAGAACCGCTCGCGCTGGAACGGGTACGACGGCAGCTCGACCCGGCGGCCGCCCATGGTGAGCGCTCCCCAGTCGACGGCGACGCCGTGGGCGAACAGCTCGCCAGCCGACTCCAGGAGGCGGGCCAGGCCGCCCTGGTCGCGGCGCAGCGTGCCCGCCGCGATCCCGCCGCCCGCGGCGTCGAGCGTGTCCTGGACACCCATGGTCAGCACGGGGTGCGCGCTGACCTCGACGAACGCGCGCCGCCCCTGGGCGACCAAGTTCTCCACGACAGGGTGGAACAGCACCGGATTGCGCAGATTCTCATACCAATAACGGGCGCCCATAGTGGTGCCGTCAATCGGTTCACCGGTCACAGTGGACACCATCGGAATCCGCGCGGCGCGCGGCGTGATTCCATCGAGCTGCCGGAGCAATTCCTCTTCGATGCGTTCGACGTGTGCGGAATGCGACGCGTAATCCACCGGAACACGCCGAACCCGCACCCCCTCCCCCTCCGCCGCGACAACCAACTCATCCAACGCATCCACATCACCAGCCACCACACACGCAGCCGGACCATTCAACGCCGCAACCGAAACCCGACCACCCCACCGACCAACCAAACCCCCAGCAACCACCCCAGAAACACCCAACGACACCATCCCACCAACACCCGTAACCGCCCCCAACGCCCGAGAACGCAAACACACCACCCGCGCCCCATCCTCAAGCGACAACACCCCCGCAACCACAGCCGCAGCAATCTCACCCTGCGAATGACCCACCACAACCCCAGGCCGAACCCCCAACGACTCCCACACCCGCGCCAACGACACCATCACCGCAAACAACACCGGCTGAACAACATCAACCCGATCCAACACCCCCCACCCCGACAACACCTCATCCAAATCCCAATCAACCAAACCCGAAAAAACCGCACCACACTCCACCAACGACTCATCAAAAACCCGACTCACCCCACGCAACTCCACCGCCATCCCCACCCACTGCGCCCCCTGACCCGGAAAAACAAACACCGGATCAGCCGGGGTCGCCGGAGTGGTCCGGGCACCGGAGGTGGAAAGCTCGCGCAGCGCTGTCGCGGCGTCGTCGCGGTCGGCCGCGACGACGACGGCGCGGTGCTCCAGAATCGAGCGGGTGGTCGCCAGCGAGGTGGCGAGGTCGGCGAGGGCGACCTCGGGGCGCCGCTCCAGCAGCTCGGCCAGATCGCGGGCCCGCTCGCCCAGTGCCCGCGCCGACCGGGCGGTCACGACCAGCGGCAGGACCGGCGGGGTCTCGCCGCGCTCGGTCTCGGCGCGGGCGGGCGCCTGCTCCAGGACGGCGTGCACGTTGGTGCCGCTGACGCCGAACGCCGACACCGCGGCCCGGCGCGGCGCGCCCGTCTCCGGCCAGGCGACGCCCTCCGCCAGGAGCTCGACCGAGCCAGCCGTCCAGTCCACCAGCGTCGACGGGGTGTCGGCGTGCAGGGTGGGCGGCATGACGCCGTGCCGCAGCGCCTGCACGGCCTTGATCACGCCACCGACGCCAGCGGCCGCGGCCGGGTGGCCGATGTTGGACTTCAGCGACCCCAGGCGCAGCGGGCGGCCGTGGTCGCGGTCGCGGCCGTAGGTGGCGAGCAGGGCTTGGGCCTCGATCGGGTCCCCCAGCGGGGTGCCGGTGCCGTGCGCCTCCACCAGGTCGACCTCGTGCGGGGCGAGCCGGGCGTTGGCCAGCGCCTGGCGGATGACCCGCTGCTGCGCGGGGCCGCTGGGCGCGGTGAGGCCGTTGGAGGCGCCGTCCTGGTTGACCGCGGACCCACGCAACACGGCCAGCACCTCGTGGCCGTTGCGGCGCGCGTCCGACAACCGCTCCAGCACGACCAGACCGACCCCTTCCGACCAGCCGATGCCGTCGGCGCCCTCCGCGAACGGCTTGCAGCGGCCGTCCGCGGCCAGACCGCGCTGGCGGGCGAACTCGATGAAGGAGAACGGGCTCCCGATGACCGTGGCGCCACCGGCCAGGGCCAGCGTCGACTCCCCCTGGCGCAGCGACTGCGCCGCCAAGTGGATCGCCAGCAGCGACGACGAGCACGCCGTGTCCACCGTGACCGCCGGACCTTCGAACCCGAACGAGTAGGACACCCGGCCGGACGCGACGGCGCCCAGGCTGCCGGTCATGAAATAGCCCTCGAACTCCTCGGGCCCGCCGTCGACCCCCACGTAGGACTGGCCCGCGACGCCCGCGAAGACCCCGGTGCGGCTGCCGCGCAACGCGGCCGGGTCGATGCCCGCGTGCTCAAGCGACTCCCACGCGACCTCCAGCAGCAGCCGCTGCTGCGGGTCCATGGCGGTCGCCTCGCGCGGTGAGACGCCGAAGAAGTCGGCGTCGAACAGCGCCGCGTCGGCGAGGAACCCGCCGTGCCTGGTGTAGGTGGTGCCGGACTTGTCGGGGTCCGGGTCGTAGATCGCGTCGGTGTCCCAGCCGCGGTCGGTGGGGAACGGGGTGATGGCGTCGGCGCCGTCGAGCACGAGCCGCCACAGATCGTCCGCGGAGGCGACGCCGCCGGGATAGCGGCACGCCATGCCGACGATGGCGATCGGCTCGTCGGACAGGGCGGTGGCCGTGACGGTGTCGGTCTCCCGCTCGGAGCCGAGCGCCTCCGACAGCAGGAACTCGGCCAGCGCGTCCGGGGTCGGGTAGTCGAACACCATCGATGCGGGCAGCCGGACGCCGGTCCCTGCGGCGAGCCGGTTGCGCAGGTCGACTCCGGTCAGCGAGTCGAACCCGAGATCGGCGAAGGGCCGGTCGGGGCGCAGGGCGGCCGGGTCGGGATGGCCGAGCACGGCCGCGACCTCGGCCAGCACGACCGAGCGGACCTCGGCGAGCCGGTCGGCCGCCGCGATCGCGGCCAGCCGGGACAGCAGCGGGCCCCCGGCCTGCGCGGTGCGGGAGACGCGGCGTTTCGTCGCGGGGAACAGGCCGCGCAGCAGCGGGGCGGTGGCGGCGGCGGCGCGGGCGGCGACCGCGTCGAGCGGAGCGGCGACCACGACCGCGGCGCCGCTGCCGACCGCGGCGTCGAGCAGCGCAGGGCCAGCGTCGGCGGTGATCGGGCCGAAACCCGCGCGGGACAGCCGCGCCCACTCGGTCGCGCCCCAGTCGCCGGTGACCCCGGTCGGCAGCGCCCAGGGCGCCCAGGCGATGGCCGTCGCGGGCAGGCCGAGGGCGGCGCGGTGGCAGGCCAGGCCCTCGACGGCGGCGTTGGCCGCGGCGTACCCGGCCTGGCCCGGGGTGCCGAGCACGCCCGCCAGGGCGGAGAACACCACGAACGCGTCGAGGTCGAGGTGGGCGGTCGCGCGGTGCAGCGCCCAGGCGGAGTCAGCCTTGGCCCGCAGGGCGACGTCGAGCCGGTCGACGGTCAGGTCGGCGAGCAGCCCGTCGTCGAGGACGGCGGCGGCGTGCACCACGGCGGTCACCGAGGTGTCGGCGGGGAGGGCGTCGATGACCGCGGCGAGCGCGTCGGCGTCGGCGGCGTCGGCCGCGGCGACCGTGACGGCGGCGCCCGCCGCGGTCAGGTCGGCGGCGAGGTCGGCGGCGCCGGGGGCGTCCATGCCCGCCCGGCTGACCAGGACCAGGCCGCGCACGCCGTGCTCGGTGACGAGGTGGCGGGCCACCAGCGCGCCCAGCGCCCCGGTGCCGCCGGTCACCAACACGGTGCCGGACCAGGTCGGGGCGGCGCCCCCGGCCACGCGGGTCAGCCGGGGGGCGGTGATCTGGCCGCCGCGGACGCGGGCCTGCGGCTCACCGGAGGCGAGGACGGCCGGGAGCGCGGACGCCGCGGCGGGGTCGCCGTCGAGGTCAACGAGAACGAAGCGGCCCGGGTGCTCGTTCTGCGCCGAACGCACCAGACCCCAGACGGCGGTGGCGTCGGTGTCGGTGGCGTCCGGCCCGGCGGCCAGGGTCGTGGTGAGGACCAGCCGGGTGTCCGCCAGCCGCTCGTCCGCGATCCAGGCGCGCAGCAGGTCGAGGGCTACCGCCGCGGTGCGGACACCCGGGGCGGGGGTCAGGGCGGCGACGGCGACCGGGGCGGCGGCCGCCGCGTCAGCCCAGTCGGCCGCGCGAGTCACGTCGAGGGTGACCCAGGTTTCCTCCGGCGCGACGGCCGAACCGACGTCGGGAGTGGCGGCCGGCTCCCACTCGATGGTGAACAGGGAGTCGGTGGCGGCGCGGGCATGCACCTCGCTGGGCTCGACCGCGGCGGGCACGGCGGCCGCGATGTCGAGCACGGCAGCACCGGCGGCGTCGTGGCCGCGCACGGCGTAGCCGTCCCCGGACCTGGTCGCCTCGACGCGCAGGACGTCCGCGCCGGTGGCGAACAGACGGGCCCCGCGCCACGTGCCGACGACCGAGCCGTCGGCGTGCGCGCCCAGCACGAGCCGGGCGACGGCGTCCCACAGCAGCGGGTGCAGCGCGTAGCCGTCGGTGGCGACCGCCTCCGGCAGACGCAGCTCGGCGGCCACGCCTGCTGGGGTGGTCCACAGGGCGGTGACCGCCTGGGCCGAGGCGGCGTGGCCGACGCCGCGGGCGTCGAGGGCGTCGTCGGCCAGGTCCAGGTCGGCGGGGACGGCGCCCGCGGGCGGCCACGCGGTGATCGCGGCGGGCGCGGACTGGTCGTCGGCGGTCAGGACGCCCTCGGCGTGCGCGACCCACGGGCTGTCGTCGTCGGCGCGCGAATGCACCCGCACTTGGCGGTCCCCGCCCGGTTCGGGGGCGGCGAGGGAGACCTGCAACCGGACGAAGCCGGACTCGGGGAGCACGAGCGGGGCGCGCGTGGTCAGCTCGCGGACCGCGCCCAGCCCCAGTTCCGCCCCGGCGCGGGCGGCCAACTCCACCAGCACGGCCGAGGGCAGCACGTCGACTCCGTGCAGCGGGGCGGACCCGGTGGCGTCGGCGGTCAGCGCGGTCGTGAAGACGATCTCGTCGCGGCCCGCGAGGTGCACGGCCGCGCCGAGCAGCGGGTGCCCGACCTCGCGCAGGCCCAGCCCGCCCGCGTCGGCCCCAGCCGCGCCCGTCATCCAGTAGCGGGTGCGCTGGAACGCGTAGGTGGGCAGCGCCACCGGGCGGGAACTCGCGGGCAGCGGCCACTCGATGGCGACGCCGCGGCTGTGCAGCTCGGCGGCGGAGGTGAGGACCTGGGCGAGCGAGCCGCTGTCGCGGCGCAGGGTGCCGACGGCGGAGCCCCCGCCCGCGGCGTCGAGGACGTCCTGGACGCCCATGGTCAGCACCGGGTGAGCGCTCACCTCGACGAACGCGCGGTGCCCCTGGGCGACCAGGCTTTCCACGACGGGGTGGAACAGGACGGGATTACGCAGGTTCTCGTACCAGTAATCCGCGCCCATCGCGGTGCCGTCGATGAGTTGGCCGGTGACCGTGGACACCAGCGGCACGGTTCCCGCTTTCGGAGTGATTCCGGCCAGGGCTTCGGCCAATTCATCCTTGATGCGTTCGACGTGTGCGGAATGCGACGCGTAATCCACCGGAACACGCCGAACCCGCACCCCCTCCCCCTCAGCCGCGACCACCAACTCATCCAACGCATCCACATCACCAGCCACCACACACGCAGCCGGACCATTCAACGCAGCAACCGAAACCCGACCACCCCACCGACCAACCAAACCCCCAGCAACCACCCCAGAAACACCCAACGACACCATCCCACCAACACCCGTAACCGCCCCCAACGCCCGAGAACGCAAACACACCACCCGCGCCCCATCCTCAAGCGACAACACCCCCGCAACCACAGCCGCAGCAATCTCACCCTGCGAATGACCCACCACAACCCCAGGCCGAACCCCCAACGACTCCCACACCCGCGCCAACGACACCATCACCGCAAACAACACCGGCTGAACAACATCAACCCGATCCAACACCCCCCACCCCGACAACACCTCATCCAAATCCCAATCAACCAAACCCGAAAAAACCGCACCACACTCCACCAACGACTCATCAAAAACCCGACTCACCCCACGCAACTCCACCGCCATCCCCACCCACTGCGCCCCCTGACCCGGAAAAACAAACACCGGGTCGGCCGCGTCCAGGGCGGCGGGCACGGGCGGGCCCGCGACCAGGTCGCGCAGCGCGGCGAGCAGCGCGTCCCGGTCGGCGCCGACCGCGGCGGCGCGGTGGGCCATCGCGGGCCGGGCGGCCAGCGCCGCGGCGATGTCGGCTGCGCTGTCGGCCGAGTTCTCAGCGAAGGCGAGCAGAGCGGAGGCGTTGTCGCGCAAGGCGCCCGCGTCGCGGCCGGACACCGGCCACGCCAGCGCGGCCGGGACCTGGGCTGGTTCGTCGGCGCGCTCGTCGGCCGCGTCGAAGAGTTCGATGATGGCGTGGGCGTTGGTGCCCGAGACGCCGAACGACGAGACCGCGGCCCGGCGCGGGGCGCCGGTCTCCGGCCAGGCGCGCTGCTCGGTTAGCAGCCGCACGTCGCCAGCGTCCCAGTCGACCAGCCGGGACGGCTCGTCCACGTGCAGCGTCCTAGGCAGCACACCGTGCCGCATCGCCAGCACAACCTTGATCACGCCGCCGACGCCAGCCGCGGCCTGGGTGTGGCCGACGTTGGACTTGAACGAGCCCAGCCACGCCGGACGGCCTTCCGCGCGGTCCTGGCCGTAGGTGGCCAGCAGGGCCTGCGCCTCGATCGGGTCGCCGAGGCGGGTGCCGGTCCCGTGCGCCTCGATCAGGTCGATGTCGGCGGCGGTGAGCCGGGCGTCGGCCAGCGCGTCGCGGATCACCCGCTGCTGCGCCGGCCCGTTGGGGGCGGTGAGGCCGGTGGAGGCGCCGTCCTGGTTGACCGCGGACCCGCGCACGACGGCGAGGATCGGGTGGCCGTTGCGCTTGGCGTCCGACAGCTTCTCCAGCAGCAGCAGACCGGCGCCCTCCGACCAGCCAGTGCCGTCGGCCGCGTCGGCGAACGGCTTGCAGCGCCCGTCCGGCGACAGCGCCCGCTGCCGGGAGAACTCCACGTAGGTGGCGGGGGTGGCCATCACCGTGACACCGCCCGCGAGCGCCAGGGTCGACTCGCCCCGGCGCAGCGACTGCGCGGCCAGGTGGATCGCCAGCAGCGACGACGAGCACGCCGTGTCCACCGTGACCGCGGGGCCCTCGAACCCGAACGTGTAGGAGATGCGGCCGGAGGCGACGCTGCCCGCGTTGCCGTACCCGACATAGCCCTCCAGCTCACGCGGCACGCGGCGAACCCGGGTGGCGTAGTCGTGGTACATCACGCCGGTGAACACCCCCGTGCGGGTGCCGCGCAGCGCGGCGGGGTCGATGCCCGCGCGCTCGACGGCCTCGTGCGCGACCTCCAGCAGCAGCCGCTGCTGGGGGTCCATCGCCAGGGCCTCCCGCGGGGACACGCCGAAGAAGTCGGCGTCGAAGTCGGCGGCCCGGTCGAGGAAACCGCCGTGGCGGGTCAGCGACTTGCCCGCCGCGTCCGGGTCGGGGTCGTGCAGGTCGGCGGGCCAGCCGCGGTCGGTGGGGAACTCCGTCACCGCGTCGACGCCCTGGCTGACCACGTCCCACAGCTGTTCCGGAGTGCTGACGCCGCCCGGATAGCGACAGGCCATGCCGACGATCGCGATCGGCTCAGCCGCCGCGTCCTCGACCTCACGCAGCCTGCGCTGCGCTGCGCGGGTGCCCGCGATCGCCTGCTTGAGGGCGTCGCGGAGTTTCGCCTCGCTCGACATGGGGACCCTTTCCACCGCAGAGAAGCACCGCCTCGACAAACGTATCCAGCCCGGCCCCGAGAATGTCCTCAAAGCGGTAATCAACTGTTTAAGGACGTTTTCAGAACAGTTCGTGGACGGATTTTGGAGGCATTTTTACCGGTCCCGAATAGGCTCGGCCTAGCGTGGCGGCATCCCCTTACCGCGTCCGTGCGGCGCGCCGAGCACCAGAACGTGGAGACACCAATGGCAACCGAGTCAGCGCGCCCATCCGGTGAGTTCGCCGAGCCGTACCTGCGGGACCTGCTGATCTCTATCGGGTTCGACGTCGACTACGTCCGGGCGAGCGGGAACACGCTGTTCCGCCGGGGCGCCGACGGCGCCGAGATCCCGGTGCTGGACTGCTCCGGCGGCTTCGGCTCACTGCTGTTCGGGCACAACCACCCGCGCCTGGTCGCGCGGGCGACCGAACTGCTGGCCGAGGGGGTGCCCGTGCTCGCCCAGTTTTCCCCGCGCCCGGAGGCCACCCGGCTCGCCGCGGCGCTCAACGCCGCGATCCGCCGCGAGCACGGCGACGACGAGCCCTATCTCGCGGTCTTCGGCAACAGCGGAGCCGAGGCGATCGAGGCCGCGGTCAAGCACGCGGAGTTGGTCCGCCAGATCACGATCACCACGCTGATGGCCGGGGTGGCCGCCGAGAACACCCGGGTGGCCGCGGGCGGCGCCGAGCCCGCCGAGTCCGCGCTGACCGCGCTCGACCTGGCCGAGGACGCGTCCCTGGCGGCCCTGGCGTCGGCGGTCGCCGAGCACAACGAACAGCTGGTCGCCGCTGCCCCGGTGTTCTTCGCCGTCGAGGGCGGCTTCCACGGCAAGCTCATGGGCAGCGTCCAGCTCACCCACAACCCCGCCTTCCGGGCCCCGTTCGCGGGCCTGGCCGGGCAGGCCCGCTTCGTCCCGCGCAACGACCCGGCCGCGCTCAAGGCCGCGGTCGCCGACGCGCGGCGCTCGGCGTTGGCGCTGACCGTGGCCAACGGCCGGGTCGAGGTGGTCGAGCGGCCGTTCCCGACCGTGGGCGCGTTTTTGGTGGAGCCCATCCAGGGCGAGGGCGGCGTGCACGAGGTGGACGCGGCGTTCGCCCAGGCGCTGCGGCACGAGGCCGACGCCGCGGGCGCCCCGGTCATCGTCGACGAGATCCAGAGCGGCATGGGCCGCACCGGCGCCCTGCTCGCCGCGACGGGCATCGGCTTGCGCGGGGACTACTACGTGCTGTCGAAGGCGCTCGGCGGCGGTCTGGCGAAAATCTCGGCGATGCTGGTGCGCCAGTCGCACTACCGGCGGGAGTTCGAACTGCTGCACAGCTCGACCTTCGCCAAGGACGGGTTCTCCAGCGCCATCGGCGCCGAGGTGGTCGAGATGCTCGAAGCCGACGACGGCGCCGCGTACCGGAGCGCGGCCGAGCGCGGCGCCGCCCTGCGCGCCGCCCTGGAGCGGGTGCGGGCCGACTACCCGGACGTCGTCGCCGACGTGCGCGGGCGGGGGCTGTTCCTCGGGATCGAGTTCGCCGACCAGTCCGGCTCGGCCGCGCCGTTCCTGCGCGACCGGTCGCTGACCGGCACCCTGGGCTACGTGCTGTCGGCGTACCTGCTGCACGCGCACAACATCCGCACCCAGCCCACCGGCAGCGCGGTGACCACGCTGCGGCTGGCGCCGTCGATCCACCTCACCGACGCCGAGATCACCCAGATCGAAACCGGTCTGCGGGGCGCGTGCGAGGTCGTGCGAGCCCAGGACACCGCGCACCTGGCGCACCCGCTGTCCGGTCTCGGCGCCCTGCGGGGGGACGTCGTCCAGCACCGCGGCGAGCAGCCGCCCGCTCCGGCCGCCGACGTCGTCGTCGGGTACCTGACGCCGTTCCCGGACGCCGAGGCGCTGCGCCGGTTCGACCCCGCGTTCGGCAGGCTGCCGGTGGAGACCGCCGAGGCGATCCTGGCCCGTGCGGCGGCCAACCGGGTGATGGCTCCGCTGCCGCCGATCGGAGTGCCCGGTCCCGACGGCGCGCGGGTGGCGCTGGTGATCTTCCCGTTGCTGGCCACCGAGGCGGGGCTCGCGGCGGGCGACCAGGCCGCGCTGGTCAGCGAACTGGCGATGCTGGTGCCGACGGTGGCGGCCCTGGGCTGTGTCGCGTTGGCCGCGCCGGGCGCGGCAGGGGCGGTCCTGGCAGGCCTGCTGCCCGCGCTGGCCCCCGACATCGCCGCGGTGACCGGCGACGGGGCAGTGCCGCTGCCCGAGGGGCACCCGCTGGTCTCGGCGACGCCGTGGACCGGCGACACCGCGCCGGGCGCGTTGGCCGCCCTGCTCGGGCTCGAACAGCGCTGACCGCGTAGGGGGCTGAGCGGTTGCCGACCGCTCAGCCCTCACGGGCGGCGCCGCACGGCTCCGCGGCCGCCAGGTCGGCGTACTGGAAGCCCGCGCCTGCCCTGGGCAGCAGGTCGATGACCTGGTCCACCGAACTCAACATCGCCCACCAGTCGAGCATGACCCGGTCCAGGCGCGCCGGGTACCAGGCCGCGCGTGGATTGTTGATCAGGGCGTAGTGCTCGGCGACCGAGCGGAAGTCCCCGTGCTCGACGGCGTCGCGGGAGGACTCCAGCAACACCTGCTTGGCTTCGGCGGCCACCTCGGCGCCCGCCTCCGGCCCGGCCATCGCCTGCCCGTAGTGCTCGGCGAGGGCGGTCAGGTCGTCGGGGGTGTTGGCGCGCAGCCAGGTCGCCACCGCCCGGTGCATGTCGGCGCGCCGGGCACGGGGGATCTGCCAGTAGGCGATGTGCCGGATCAGCGGGTTGCCGAAAGCCAGGACCCGCTCCGCCCGGCGCCCGTCGACCGGGACCAGCACGCCCGCGGCGACCAACTCGTCCAGCCGCTCGGCCACCCAGCCCGGCTCCCAGTCGGCCAGGGCGGCGACGGCGCCCGCGCGGACCCGGTCGCCGATGACCGCCGCCGCGCGCAGCACGGCCTTGGCGGGTGCGGACAGCGTGTCCAGGCGGGCCGCGATGACGCGCTGCACCCAGTGCGGGACCAGCCTGGCCCCCGCGTCGATCGCGCACCCGCCCGACTTCTGGGCCGGGACGGCCTGCTGCAGGTACTCCTCGACCGTGTCCCAGAACAGGCGGGCGAACTCCACCACCCACCTCGGGTTCCCCGCGACGACCGACGTCAGCGCCGCGCAGAACCGGTCGGCGTCGGCCGCGGCGCCCTCGTCCATCGCGGTCTTGTCCACGTGCAGCCCATGGTCGACCCCCAGCTGCTCGGTCAGCCGCTCCACGGCGCCGTCCGAGAGGCGCTCCAGGCGGATGGTCTTGCCCGGCGCGCGGATCGCGGTCCAGTCGGGGCGGCGCGCCAGCAGTTCCGGCCGGGCGGCCACGACCAGCATCAGCGGCACCGGGCTCACCGACTCGGCCAGCGTGCGCAGCAGGTCGAGCAGGGCGTCCCCGGCCAGGTGCGCGTCGTCGACGACAACGACGAGCGGCTGCCGGGCGGCGGCGGCCTCCAGGACTCGGCACACCGCGGTGACCACCTCGCCAACGGGGTGCCCGCCCGGCTCCGTGGACAGCACCAGCGGCAGCAGGCGGGCCAGCAGCCACCCGGTGTCCTCGACCGAACCCGTGAGCGCGCTCACCGCCGCGGCGACCTTGTCCACGGTGACGGCGCGGTCGTCACCGGCGCGGACGCCGCAGTGGGCGCGCAGCAACTGGGCGGCCGCGCCGAGGTCGTCGTCGGCGCCGAAGCTGTCGGCCTGCGTGAAGTGGACGACCTGGCCCGCGTCTCGCGCGGCGATCCTGCCGAACTCGGCCACCACCAGGCGCGACTTGCCCAGGCCGGGCTCGCCCACCACGGTCACCAGGTGCGGGCGGCGGGTGCGGGCGGTGGACTCCAGCGTGCGCCACAGCTCGGCCAGCTCCTGGTCGCGCTCCAGCAGCGGGGCCACGTGCGGGTCGAGCCGCTGCGCCCGGACGGCGAGGGCGACCCGGCCCCGGTCGTCCGAGTCGGGACCGCCGTGGCTTCGCGGGGCGTCGGCGAACACGACAGCGGCCGACGAGCACTCCCAGGTCAGCCCGCACACCCGGATGCCGGAACCGGCCTGGGAGTCCAGCAGGGCGTGGCAGTTGTCGACGACGGCGCCCGCGACGGCGGCGTCGCCGTCGCCCTGGTGGCGCAGCAGGATCTCGCCGCTGGCGACCGCGGCGCGCACGACCACGGCGGCGGGGTCGAGCCGGTCGCGGACGGCGACGGCGGCGCGCACGGCACGCTCCGGGTCGTCCTCCCGTATCCGTTCCAGGCCGAAGTAGGCGACGGTGAGGTTGCCCGCGGTGCCGGAGACCGCGCCGCCGAGCCTGGCGACCTCGGCGGCGACGACGCCCGCGGCCCGGCCGACGGCGGCGGCGACGTCCTCGACGTCGCCCGCGACCGTGTCGGCGGGGGCCACCCGCACCATCAGGACGCTGATGTCCTTGCGCTCTGCGGCGAGCACGTCGGCGACGGTCCTGGCGGTCTCGCGCTCCGCCCGCGCCGCGGCGCCCGCGCCCGGCCCGGCGTGGTCGGCCGCGACCGGGTTCAGCACCGGCCTCGGGGTCGGGATCAGCGGCGCGGCGGGCGCCGCCGTCTCGGCCCGGGCGGGCCCGACGACCGTGATCGCGGCGGCCGGGACGCCGGTGGCGACGTGGGCGAGGTCGGGGTCGTGCGCGAGGATCGACTGCTCCAGGTCCCGCAGCGCCCGGCTGGGCTCCAGGCCCTGCTCCTCCATCAGGGAGGCGCGCAGCCCCCGGTAGACCGCCAGCGCCTCCTGGTGCCTGCCGCAGCGGTAGAGGGCCAGCATCAGCTGGCCGACCAGGCGCTCGCGGGTGGGGTGCTCCTCGACGGCGAGGGTCAGCTCGGACAGCGCCGAGCGGTGCATGCCGCAGCCGAGCTGGGCGTCGAAGAAGTCCTCCATCGCGTCGAGCCTGCTGTCCCGCAAGGTCACCAGCTCCGGCCAGTCCAGGCCCGCCTCCTCCACGTCGGCCAAGGCGTGTCCGCGCCAGAGGGCCAGCGCCTGCCGCAGCAGCTCGGCGCCCTCCTGCAGGCGGCGCTCGGCCAGCCGCTCCCGGCCCGCGGCCGCGAGCGCGCGGAAGCGCCCCAGATCGATCTCGTCCTCGGGCACGGATAAGAGGTAGCCGGGGCTGCGAGTGATCAACGACAGCCCCGGCACCATGGTGACCGTGCGGCGCAGCGCCCACACCGAGTTCTGCACGATCTTGCGGGCGGACGACGGCGCGCGGTCACCGAACCACAGCGACCGCGCGATCGCGGTCACCGGAACCACGCGGTTGGCGTTGAGCGCGAGCACCCCTAATGTCGCCCGCTGCTTGAGCCCTCCGAGCACGACTGGCTCGTAGTCCCCCGTGACCTCGATCGGACCAAGTATGCGCACGCGCAAAACAGCCCCCGTTCCGCTCTGTCCAGTGACGATCGGCCTGGAAACGGGCACGTTTCGGATGGTCATCCGACCAGACCACGCCACGTCGACAGCGGCGACTCAGTGCGATCCGCACCGAAATGAGCTGTGCGCGGTCGACCGGTGGCCCCTCGCGATCCACCGTGACCGCGCCCCCTTCCCCACTGGTCACGATACCTGGATCACACCCCCGCCCAGAATGGCCTAGATCACTAATCTATTTCGGCGATATAAGGAGACATACGCGCTAACACCGGAGTATTGGGAAACACCGCTTCGCCGCTTCACCGCAGCGCTCGGCGCTGGAGCGCCCTGGGGCGACGCGCGGCGCTCACCCCAGGGCATTCCCCCGGTTATCGACGGTTCACTTGCCGCCCTGTTCGGTGTGGCCGGACGCGGGCTTTCCCGGCTGGACGTCGACGGCGCGCTCGCCTGCCGAGTCGTGGTCCAGTGGGGGCAGCGCGGGCATGCTCACGCAGTCCGGCGCGGCGCCCTTGATCAGGGCCATGCTCAGGGTGACGCCGCCCGCGGGGGTGGCCGCCGACAGCAGCAGGGTGCTGCCCTCGGGGATGCCCGCCGCGTCGAAGGTCACTGTGGCACCGTTCGCCGTCTCGTCCACCACCGACTCGGTGGGGGCGCTGGGGGCGCTGGTGTCGACCGGGAGGGAGCCGACGTCGACGCATCCGGCGCGGGTCGGGACGGCGACCGCGCGCACGCCCAGCCTGCGCAGTTCCTCGTTCGCGCCCGCGACGCCGGTGATGTCGGCGATCGACACGGTCACCTTGCCGTCCGCGTCCTTGGTGACCGCGTAGGCGGCGGGTGCTCCGGTGAGCAGCGTGCTGCTCAGCGCCACCGCGCCCGCCACCGCGAGCGCCGCGCCCGCGATGCCCAGCGGGCGGCCGACGCCACGCCGCCCCCGAACCGCCGGGACGGTGTCGAGCGCGGAACCGTGGACGCGCATCAGGTCGTCGAAAAGCTGATCCTCGAACTTGGTCATCACTGAGTCATCTCCGCTGATTTCCGTAGTTTCGTCCGAGCCCGGAACAGTCGGATGCGCACGGCGCCCGCCGAGACGCCCAGCGCGTCGGCGGCTTCCTTCGGGCGTAGGCCGACTAGATCCACCAGCTCCACGACCTCGCGGTCGAGCCGGGGCAGTTCGGCCAGTCTGGTGAGCAGGGCGCTGCCCGCCTGCTCGGCGTCGATGCGGTCCACCAGGTCGCCGAGCTCGTCGGCGTCCAGCGCCCGCTGCCCGGCCAGCCGCAGCGCGCTGTCCCTGCGCTGGCTGTGCGCCGCGCAGTGCCGGGCGAACACCCGGCTGGCGATGCCGATCAGCCAGGCCCGCGCGGTGCCCTTGGCCGGGTCGAACGTGCCGAACGACGTGATCGCCTGGACGAACGTGTCCGCGGTCAGGTCGGCCACCGTCTGCGGCTCGGCGCTTCTTCGCGCGAAGTACGCGGTGATCGTGCCGACGTGCGCCCGATAAACCTTCTCGAACTCGGCCGCGGCGCCTGCCCTGCTCTTGGGCGGGGGATGCTGTGGCGGCCGCGCCTGGTCGGCCACCGGTCCTTCCAGTGTCTCGCTCACACCCTTAGTTGCCGAGGTCGCGCGATCCCGTTTACACCGCCGCGCCTTTGCGGCAAAACAGGATCTGCTTCGGGGAGGCTCCGGTGAACGGCGACTCGTCGTAGTCGCCGTATCGGCGGACGACGTCGAGACCGGCGAGTCGGCAGAGCGCCAGCAGCTCCTCCGGGAAGAAGCAGCGCATGCTGACCTCTTTGGTGCGCACCGAATCGCCGTCGCGCAGGTAGTCCAGGGTGAAGCGCAGCACCTGCGCCGCCGCGTCGTACCGCGTCCTGGCCCGCACCTCCAGTTCCGTGCCCGCGCTGTCCACGATTGTCTTGTGGTGATAGGACTCCGCTGGCGTGCGGGACAGCTTGGCGACGTTCGGATTGAACACGTCCACGATCAGGGCGCCGCCCGGTTGGAGCGCGTTTCCCGCCGAGACCAGGAAAGCGTGGACCGAGTCCAGATCGTGCAGGTGCTGCATCGCGTTGGTGGCGGAGAAGATCAGGGCGAACCGCCGGTCGGCGCGGATGTCGCGGCAGTCCTGCGCCAGCCAGTCGACGGCGAGCCGTTCGTCGGCCGCTTTGCGGCGTGCGCGGTCGAGCATCGAGGGCATCACGTCGAGTCCGGTGATGTCGACGCCCGCCCGCGCGATCGGCAGGGTGATGCGGCCGGTGCCGCAGGCGACCTCCAGCACCGGGCCGCCCGCCTGGGCCGCGTGGCGCAGGAAGAACGGGATGTCGTGGGCGCGCCCGGCGAACTCCTGGTCGTAGAAGGCCGCGTCGTCGTAGACGGCCATGTCTTCGAGCGGTGTCACGCCGCGCCCTCCGACGGCGCGGCGAACGCGCCGGACAGGCTGGTCAGGATGCCGCCGGACCAGGTGCTCGCGCCGAAGACGCTGGCGGGCAGCGCGAGGACGCCGTGCTCGTGCCGGAGCACGGCGGGCGGGATGTCGACGGGGAAGAAGTAGTTGCCGGGGCACGCGCGCGCCGACGCGGGGATCGCCGACCGGACAGCGCTCGGCAGTCGGGCGAACAGCCGCTCCGCCCGTCCGGCGAGATCCCCGGCGACGTGCCGGGGAACATCGGCGTGCTCGGTCAGCAGGTGGTGGGCGAGGTTGAGCCGTTGCTGGGTCGGCGACTGCGCCCGCAGCGCGGTGGCCAATTCGTCCGCGTCCGTCCCCAGCAGCACGACACCGAACGCGCGCGGCCACAGCCACCCCTTGGTGACCGAGTGCAGCAGCACCGCCTGACCGGTGTCCAGCAGCCGCCGCGTGCTCGGGTGGAACGGCGTGCCCAGGTCGTACACGCTGTCGATCAGCACGCGCCGCCCCGGCGACTGGTCCAGCCACGCCAGCAGCGCGTCGCGCTCGGCGTCGGTGATGAAGCGCCCCAGCGGTTTCCACGGGTTGGCGACCAGCAGGTATTCGGGCCGGTCACCTGGGCGCGCGGCGGGCAGGACCGGTTCCGGCAGGGTCGGGTACCTGGCGGGGGTGAGACCGGCGGCGTGGGCGAGGTCGAAGTAGACCGGGTACACGTCGGCGGGCAGCCACAGCGCCGCCCGCTCGGCCCGCAGCCAGTCGAAGACCAGGCCGAGTCCATGCCGGACCCCTTGGCTCACCAGCGCCCGCCGGGACAGCTCGGCGGACAGGCCGTACCGCTGGAGCCACGCGCGGGCGAGGTCGCACCGGTGCACGGTGGTTTCCGACGCGGCGGGCGGTTCCGGCCGCAGCGAGCCCAGCGCGCGGTACACGTTGGTCTCCGCGGCGTCGAGCAGGCCCGGTTCGCGGCGCGAAAGCTCCTCCCGGAAAGACTGGAACTCGCTGAACCTCACGCCACACCCGCCGCGACCGTCGCGCTGATCTCGCTGGCCCGGTCCTCCAGCGAGGCGAAGCAGCGCCCGTCAGCCATCACGTTCCAGCTGCGCGCGATTCCCTCGGTGCGCTCCCAGAGCACGCTGGGCTCGGTGTACGCGGCGACGCGCAGCGGGTGGCCGCCCCAGCGGCCGTGGTAGATCGGCGCGCCCCACGGCAGCCTGCTCGCCACCGCGAAGCCGTGCCGCTCGGCGAATCCCGTCACCACCGACAGCGACACCTGATGGTCGCGGCTCCAGGTGTTGGCGGTGCGGTCGAAGTAGACCGACTCGGTGCTGGTCGAGACGTAGAGCTCCTTGAAGCAGACCTCGTCCACGCCGAGACCGGCCGCCCACGACAGGTAGTCGGCCACGCCTCGCTCGTCGGCCACCCCGCCGCGCTGCAGCACGCAGATCAGCCGCAGCCGCAGGCCCGGCCACCGGTCGCGCCGCGCGCCCCAGACGCGGACCAGCTCGTCCACCGGTGTGCGCAGCCCCATCAGCCGCTCGTTGACCAGGTCGTCCTGGTGGTGGCGCGACACCGCCAGCACACTGAGCCCCGCCGAGGCCAGCGCGTCCAACCGGGCTGCCCGGTCGTCGTCGCCGCCCTTGGCCAGGACGTGCGCGTTGGTGATCAGGACGACCTTGTCGAAGTGCTCCGCGCAGGCCGCCACCAGCCAGTCGAGCTGGTCGGCCGGGAGCAGTGTCGGCTCGCCGCCGCCGGTGATCACCGCCCGCTCGGCGCCAGCCTGGTCGGCGCGGGCCAGCCACGCCGACACCGTGTCCCGGTCGACCTTGGCCGCGGGCTGGTCGCTGGAGATCGACGCCGCCGAGAAGCAGAACGAGCAGCGCGCCTGACAGGCCGAGGCGATCGGCAGCACCGACACCGCACGGGGCCGCACGTCGGCGTAGCCGCGCACCGCGCCGACGTGCAGACCCAGCGACGCCGCCATCGCGTCCTCCACCGTGGTCGGCCGCAGCGCGACCTCGTCACTGGCCCCGTCGAGCTCGTACACCGCGGACAGCCGGATGCGCTCGGCGTGGAGCACCCTGCCCAGCCCGGTCACCTCGTTGGGCGACAGGGCGGCGGCGTCCACAGCGGTCTCCAGCGCGAGCAGCCGGTTGCCCGGGATCGCCAGCCGGTCCAGCAGCCGCCGCGCCTTGCCGACCCCGATGCCGATTTCGTCGCGCGCCAGCAGGTGGAACCGGTCCGGATAGGTGCTCTCCGGGATGCCTGCCTTGCCGTAGGCGAGCGCGTACTTGTCGAACCCCCGAGCGAAGTTCGACAGCACGATGACGTGGTAACGCTTGTCCGGCTGGCGCATGCGGACGATGATGCCCGACCCCGGCTGTCCTTCCGGGCCGGTTTATCGGATCATCGCCCAGGTCACAGCGCCGCGCTGCCGCCACCGGACGACCCCGGGCCACCCCCGACACCATCCACGAAGGACGGCTCCGCCCGCTGGTCCGCGCCCAGGCCCCGCCCCGCCCCGGCCGTCATGGGGTGCGGAGGTACGCGAGGGTGAACGGCGCGTCGGTTCGCGTGCCGCCGCGGTTGTGGCAGTGGACGACCACTTCCGGGGTGGACACGTTCCACCCGCTGGGAGCGCAGGTGGCCGGGGAGAGCGAGGTCACCAGGAAGCCGTCGGCCGGGTAGTCGGGGGCCAGGCCCGCGGTCGGCGCGATGATCCGGTACGCGCCGACGCCTTCGTGCCGGAGGGTCGGCGGGGCGCCTCGGCTGTCGTGGAAGGAGACGATGGCCGTGCCGTCCGTGGTCAGGATCGTGCCCTCGGCCGTGGGGTCGTGATGCAGGGGACTGCCCTCGACGCGGGTCAGGTGCCAGTCGGCGTCACGGGGCGCGCCGGTGGCGATGTCGAGGCAGCGGACCCGGTCACCGGTCGGGTGGCAGCGGGTGGGGGTCGCGCCCATGGTGGTGAGCTGGACATGGCCGGTCGCGCCCAGTCCGGCCACAACGTACTCCCCCGGCCCGGTGCGCGTGCTGTCCGCGGCGCGGGCGACGAGCATCGGGGTGGGACCCGCGCTGGGCTCGCCGATGAACACGGTGAAGCGGGTGTCCGCTGCTTTGCCCCCCGGGTCGAAGCAGGCCACGTCGGCGAGTTGGTCGCCGCCGTCGCTCGCGCTGCCGGTGAGGACACAGGTGTTCGTCGTGTCGTACCAGGGGGTCAGGTGCGGCAGCCCGGCCGAGGTGGCCATGCCGGGCAGCCGAACCCGGTAGCGGCCGGGGTCGGTGTGGGTGACAGTCGGGTCCTTGGCCCAGCGCGCGGTCAGGATCGGGAACCGGCGGGTCCAGGTCGACCAGGAGAAGTAGGGGTGCAGGGTGGTCTCGACCCGCGGTGTCGGCGGGGTGGTGACGCGGTAGTAGCCCCATTTCGGTCCCGGCGGGTGCGGCCCCGGGTCGAGGGCGCGCAGGTTGCTGGTCGGGGTGGCCCCGGGCATCCGCAGGGTCGCCAGGGCGAAGCGGCGGTCGGCGGGCGCGCCGCCGGGGGTGTGGCAGACGACGTCCGCCCAAACCTCGTTCTCCCCCTGGTTGTCCGCGCTCCAGTGCGCGGCGTGGCAGTCGCCCGGGCGGGAGTCCGCGCTCGTCACCTGCACGGTGTCGCCGTGCGTGCCCACGCCTTTGACGCCGACCCGGTAGCGGCCCGTGGTCAGCCAGGACACCTTCACCGCTCCCCCGGCCGAGTTGTAGGCGTGGCCGACGCCGCCGTGGGCTCCTTCGGTCACCAGGTAGGAACCGGGGCCTGCGGTGAGAGTCGTGCCGTCGGCGTAGGACAGCGCCCAAGCGGTGTCCGCGGGGACGCCGGTGAGCGTGGTGCAGGAGATCCGCAGGCGCGCGCCCGGGGCGACGTCGGCGACGTGGCAGCGGCGACTGTCCTTTCCGCGCGGGGTGACCTGGGGGTAACCGCCGGTCGAAAGACCGGGAGCGGTCACCTCGTACTCGCCGGTGCCCAAGGCCTGGACGGCGCCGCCCGCGCCGAGGCCGGTAGCGGTGTCTAGGGTGGCGACCTTCGCGCGGGGCTCGGTGACCAGGACCGCGAGTTGGGTGTCCGCGGGTTTTTCCTTGGAGTCGTGGCAGCTGATCTCGACCACCTGGTCGGCGCCGTCCGGGTGGTTGTCGACGACCACACAGGACACCGGCTGGTCGCTGCCGCTGACGGTGACGTGCGCGACGGCCCGGGAACTGGCCAGCGCGGGAAACCGGACGGTGTACTGGCCCGGTGAGCCGTGGTGGATCTCGGCGGCCCGGTTCGCGGTGGCCGGATTCTGCTTCCAGGTGCCCCACTGGTTCAAGCCCGGTGGGAAAGCCGCCCGCGCGTAACCCCACTTCGGCTGGCCGAGGACGACCAGCGTGGCCGTGCCGCGACCGTCGAGCACCCAGTCGAGCGCGGCGGCGTAGTCGACGTGTCCTCGGACGTCGGTGCCGAAGGTGTGGGCCACCTGGCCGGTTCCGAGCACCACCTGGTGCTCGCCGGGAAGGAGCCGCAAGGCAGCGACCTCGGTCACGGGCGCCCACCCGGTCACACCGGCGACGCGGAAGGACGCGTGGTCGCTGGTGCGGGCGTCCACGGCCGTGGGGGCGCCGACGGCCCGCAGGGTGGTGTCGCCGCGGCCGCGCAGGACCGGGTCGAGCGCGGGGGCGTAGTCGACGCGGCCGGTCGGCGTGAAGGTGAAAGGCACGGCGCTGGAGCCGGTCGAGGTGACGACCTGGTAAGCGCCCGGGATGAACCGGTACTCCTGGCTGGTTCGGCTGTCCCGCCACAGCGCGTCGGTTTCGGCGACGTGGAAGGCGGGATAGCTGGTGTCCCGGTAGTCGATCGTGAGGGGCTGCCCGAGGACGGTGAGGGTGGTCGAGCCACGCCCACTCAGGAACGAGTCCATGGCGGGGTCGTAGTCGACGCGGTCTTCCGCGTCGACGGTGAACCAGAACTCGTGTTGGGACGCGAACTGGAGCCGGTGGCGGCCCGGCGGCAGGTCGTGGCCCTGGGGGCGGCGGCCGTCGCGCCAGGCCGGGTCGACGTCGGGGACGCGGTAAGCGCGGTAGGACATCGCCGACACGTCGATGGTGAGCCGGTCGGGTCCGGGCGGCTCGAAGACCGGCTCCTCCTGGTCCCCCGGTAGCGGGTCGGGCCGGGTGACCGGATCGCCCGGGCGGGGCGTCTCCGGCGGGGGCGGCGCGACCGCGTTCAACACGGGTTCGGCTTCCAGCGACGGCGTGGACGACGGCCGGGTGGACGTGGGCGGGGGCGATCCAGCGTCGATTCCCCCAACGTCGGGTTCCCCGCCGCCGAGTTCCTCCGGGCCGGACGACGCCGTCGACGGGGGCGGTGCCGACTCGACCCGGTCGGCCGGGCCCGGGTCGGGGCTCGCGGCCGAGACCAGCAGGGCGACGCCCGCGATCAGCGCCACCACCCGGGCCACCGCGGCGGGATTGGCCTGGGCGAACTGCACCACCGGCTCCACCGAGGAGTGCCGGGCAGCCCGTTTGACCTCGTTGACGAGGTCGCCGACGATCCGGGTCACCGGGCGGGTCGCGGCGGTCAGCAGACCGACCGGCTTGGCGCTGGGCGGCGCGCTACCCCGGCCGGTCAGGCCGAGGAGCTCATCGCGGGCGGTGCGAGCGGCGTCCGGCCGGGGCGCCCGGTCGGTCCGCCAGATGACGGCCAGCGCGACGCCGGGCAGGGGAACGCGCACGACGGCCTCGCGCCAGCGCCTGCACGGCAGGTCGGCGTCCTTGGGCGGGCGCCGCTTCCCGTCCAGCGCGTCGAGCAGCGCGACGGCGGTCCGGAACCGCTCCCGAGCGGTGTCGGGGCATTCCCCCTCGACGTCGGCGTAGTGGCCGACAGCCTCGACCACCAGATCCCGGGCATCCTGAGTGGACAGTTGACGCACGGACAGGTCGAGCAGCACGTCCGCGAGCCAGACCTGGTGCAGCGCACTGGGTTCGGCCGCCAGCAGCTCCCGGTAGGCGGCCACCGCCTCGGCCGTCGCGGCGCGGGCGGACTCGTGCTCGCCCGCCAACGCGCGGAGGTAGCCGAGGTTGGCCAGGGCGGCGGCGAGATCGGCCCCGGGGCGCGGGCGCTCGCGGTGCAGCGCCACGATCTGCTCGGCCTGCCCCACCGCCACCACCCCTTCCGCGGCGCGGAGCAGGGTCAGGTTGGTCAGCGCGGCGGCGAGGGCGGGGCGGTGCGCGACCGGGTCGGTCTGGGCGAGGGCGGCGTGCAGGTCGACGGCGCGGTCCAGCTCGGCGGCGGCCCCGGAACGGCCCGCGAAAGCCAGGCGCAGGCCCAGGTTCATCCTGGCGTCGGCCAGCATGGGCCGGTACGCGGCGGGACTGGCCGCCGCAAGTCCTGTGTAGACGGTGACGGCCTCGGTCGCCAACTCGATGGCGCGCGCCGGTGGGCGGGTGCGGCCCGGGGGCGAGAGGTGCTGGGACAGCGACAGCACCGCGGCGGCCAGGGTCGGCAGGTAGCCGTCGGGGTTGGCCGCCGCGAGGTCGCGCAGCAGCGCCACGGCTTTCTCGGCGGGGGCGACGGCGCGGTGCGGGAAGCCCGCGGCGTCAAGAACCCTGGCCAGGCCGAGCAGGGCGGTGGCGAGCCGGGGCGTGTCCTTGGCTCGCAGCAACGGTTCGACGGCCTGGCTCGCCGCGGTGACGGCCTCGTCCAGCTTGCCCGCTTCGGCCAACCGCAGGGCGAGGTTGTGCAGGGCGTAGCCGTGGACCTCCGGTCCGGCGGCCCGGCGCAGGCGTTCCGCCTCGACCGCGGCGGCGAGCGCGGCGGCGGGGCGGTCGTGCTCGGCGAGCCGGTGGCACAGCGCGGTCAACGCGTCCGCACGGTCCTGGCTGTTCGTGTGGTCGGCGCTGTCCGCGCGGTCAGGGCTGTCTGTATGGGCACGGCTGTCCGTGTGGGCAGGACGGGCCGTGTGGGAACGGCTGTCCGCGTGGGCACGGCCGTCCGGATGAGCAGGGCGGGCCGTGTGCTCGACGGCGTGCTGGGCCGCTTCCAGGGCCTCGGCGTGCTGGCCCGCCTCGGCCAGTCGAGTGCTCAGGGCGGTCAGGTCGCGCGCGGTCGGGGCCTGCTCGACCAAGCGACGCGACACCGCGACGGCGATGGCGATGCGAGAGGTGGTGGAGCCGGTCGCGCGCAGGTCCGCGTCGATGTCTTCGACCGTCTCGACCGGGGCTCGCGCGATCTGCTCGGTGATGAGGTCGTTGTGGCGCACCGGGTCCAGGCGGACCAACGGCGGCAGATAAGCGGGGCAGGCGCGGACCAGCGTCTCGATGGACCGGTGAATCCGGCGCGTCCCCACGGGATAGTGGCGGTCCGCGCCCGGTGTGGACAGGGTGCGCACCAGGACCTGGGCCGCGTGGTCGGCGGTCTCCTGGTCGTCGGTGCGGCACACGGCGAGGACGTGTTCGTCCCAGTCGCCGTCGGTGTGGCAGTTCTGGGCGGTGGCCAGCAGGTGCGTGTCGGCCAGCCGGTCCGGCCGAGGGGCCTGCCACAGCGTGGCGTGGTCGCCCGGGTAGGCGGCGGCGAGGGCGCCCGCGGTGGCACGCAAACGGCCGTCGTCCAAGTGGGCCAGGTCGGGGACGCGGCGCAGCAGGTCAGCCCCGGCGGAGACGGTGTCGGGGCGGCGCAGAAACGCCAGCGACACGGCCAGGTCCCGCCAGGAGCCTTCGTCCAGGCCCGCGCGGCGGGCGGCGGCGTGGAAGGCGGCCCGCTCGTGGCGCAGGATGCCCGACAACGGGTCGTCCGCCGCGCTGTCGGGCTCCAGGACGCGCAGCAGGGCCGAGGCGTACAGGTCGAGCGTCGTGGCGAACGGGCCCGGCGGCCGGGTGGTGTCGGGAGTGCGGCCGAGTCTTCGCGCGAAGACCTCGACGGCTTCCGCCCAGAGGGCCGGGGCCGTGGACACCGACTCGGACAGCGCGAGCAGGCGCACGGGATCGGCGTCGACCAGGTGCGCGAGCGGACCGTCACCGAGGTCGCGCCACCAATGCGGCACGGAGCGGGCGAGCAGCAGCACACGGACCGGCGCGGCCGACGCGGCGACCTCCTCGACGAGGTCGGTCACGAACCGCTGGTGCGCCTCGGCGTAGTCCACGACGAGCAGGGCGCCCTTCCCCCGCGACCCGCCCAGAGCGCGAACCGCGGCCCGCACCTGGTCCGACCGCTCGGCCGAACCCGGCACGACCAGGCCCGCGAGCGTCCTGCGGCCGCGAACGGCCTGGCAGACGCGAATCGCCAAGTGCGTCTTGCCCTGGCCGCCCGCGCCGGTGACCAGGCGGACCGGCCGGGAGCGCTCGGCGCTGTGCCAGGCGACCAAGGCCTCGACCTCGGGCCTGGGCACGACCGGAAGCACGTCCGCGCGCGGGTCGAGCCAGGCGCTGGGCCGGTCGGGGCCGGGGACGCGGGGCGGGCCGAACAGGACCCGGGCGGCCTCGGCCGCGGTCTTGGGCGCGCGGGCCGTCCGGTTGGCGATGCCGATGACGCCGCCGCTGACCTCGACCGGGGCGTTGAACTGGATGTCGACGCGTTGCTCGACCCTGGTGAACAGCCGGGGCTTGGCCATGGGTCACCAGTCGTTCTGGATGCCGATGACCCCGCCGCTCATGGTGACCGGCCCGGCGAACCGGGCGTCGAAGCTCTGCCCGCCGGGCTCGCGCCGCTTCTCCGGTTCAGCGGCTTGCCCGGGCAGGCGGGCGCCCGGGGCCCGCAACCACGCCTTGGCGTTGAACTGTTTGACCTCGACCGTGATCGGCTGGAACTCCGCGGCCGAGGCGACGTGCCCGCCGACGACGAGATCGGTGTGCAGGCGGTCGGAAAGGACCTGCACGAGGTTTGCGCCCTCGGCGGCCTTGAGGGCTTCCCGCGCAGCCGGGGAGTCGACCATGCGGGAGACGCCCACCAGCGACTGGCCGCCGAAGCCGTTGGCCGCGACGTCGGCCAGCCCGTGGTCGACAGCGAGCCGCAGCCGCAACCGACCGCCGGAAAGCAAATCCGCCAGTGCCAGCGCGAAGTCCTGCACCACGGCCACTTCCGGCTCGTCGGCGGGGATCAGCGCCATCTCGCCGTCGCCGCTGCCCTGCCGGTGCCAGCGGCTCCGGTCGAGGCCCGCGGCAGCCGCGGCGGCGTCGAGGACGGCGACCAGGTCGCGCTGCAGGACGGACTGGCCGCGGTCGTCCCGGCGGCTGTAGCCCTCGGCGTCGACCGCGAGGCACAGGTAGCGGGTGTAGGAGTGGTCCATGGCGCTTGTCCTCTCGTCTGCGGATGCCAGACACCGTGGCGCAGTGCGGCGGCGGGGACTCCGTACCAGTACGGGATTCGGTTAAGCGGCGCGGAGAGCGTCGAGATCCACCACGACGACGCTGCGGTAGCCCAGCCGGAGCAGGCCCTGGCGGGCGAGGACGCGCAAGGTCTTCTCCGCGGTGGTGAGCCGCACCCCGGCCAACGAGGCGATGTCCTCCTGGGTCAGCGGCGCGCCCAAGTCCCGTCCCTCGGCGCAGGCACGGCCGTGGGTCTCGGCCAGGTGCACCAGGACGCGGCGGATGCGGGTGCCCGCGTCGTGCGAGGCGAAGTCGATCCTGCGGTCGTTGGCCCAGCGCAGCCGCTCGCCCATCATCCCCGCGACCTCGAACGCCGCCCTCGGGTGGTGGTGCAGGAACGTGCGGAACTCGGCCCCGGGGACGACCCGGGCGCTGGTGGCCAGGCACGTCGCCACGGTCGCCGTCCTCGGGCAGCCCAGCAGCACGGCCATCTCGCCGACCGCGTCGCCCGCGGTGCGGATCGAGAGCAGCGATTCCCGGTCACCGTCCACTCCGGACACTTTCACCGCGCCGGTCAGCAGGAGGTAGACGAAGTCGCCCTGCTCGCCCTGGCGCAGAACCCGGCGGCCCGCTGGCAGGGCGACCTCGGTTCCCAGTTCGAGCAGGGCCGCGCGGATCGGCCGGGGCAGCCGACCCAGGAACGACGCCGCGGGCCATCTCATCGCTGTCACCATCGCCCACCCGGCTCCCGGTGTGACACCTCGTGGACCATGTTGCGCCGATGCGGTGACAGCCCGCGGCGTCATTCGGCTCAGCCGACGAAGGCGACGTCGAAGAAGGCGTCGGTGTAGCCGCCGTCCGGCCGGTAGCAGTCCACGGCCACGCCGTCGGCGCTGGTCCAGTAGGCGACCTTGCAGCGCTGGTTGCCCGCCCCGTAGGCGGTCACGTGGGCCAGCCCGCGGGCCAGGTCGACCGGGAAGCGCACTTTGTAGCCGCCCGAGGCCCAGTGGGACACGGTGGTGGCCGCGCCGGGGTTAGTGTCGTAGGCGTAGAAGGGGGCGAGCCCGCCGGTGTCGGACACCCACCCGTAGCCAGACGGTGTCGACGGCGGGCCGAGCAAGAGGTTGGTGTTCTCCAGGTAGGTCAAGGTGAATTGGGCGTTCGCGGGGGCGCCCGCCGCAGTGAAGCAGTGGACTGTCACGTTCTGCGCGCCGCCGCTCGGGCCCCAGCCACCGACCTTGCACCAGCGGCCGTCCGCGGCGTAGCCGGTCACCTGAACGTGGCCGCCCGCGCCGCCGAGGCCGGGCAGGCGCACCGAGTAGGCCCCGGTGCCGAACGTGCTCACCGTGTTGACGCCGCCGGTGGAGTTGTGCTGGTAGGCGGTGGACGGGGTGCCGACCGCGTTGGCCCACAGGTACGCGCCCGCGCCCGTGCCCCGGTAGGTCTGGCTGATGGTGAACCGGGAGTCGGCGGGCGCGCCGGACCTGGTGAAGCAGCGGACGTCGACATCGGTCCCGCTGACGCCGGACGGGGCGCGCCACCAGTCGACGGTGCAGTAGTTGTCGTCACCGCCGTAAGCCGTGACGTGGACGGTGCTGCCGATCGCGGGGACGCCCGGGAACCAGACGGTGTACCAGCCGGTCCCGTTGTGCTTGGCGTGGTTGGCCGCGCCGGTCGAGTTGAACGAGTACGCGCCGCTGAGCGCGTGCCACTGGTTCAGCGGCGCGTTCGCGTCGAAGTTCCAGGCGTAGGCCCGGGCATCGCTCGCGGCGGCCGCCGCGACCCGCGGGCGCGCGGGCTCGGCGTCGGCCACGGTGGCTCCCGCGACGAGCAGGAGCAGGGCGGTCAAGAGGGATCTCATCGTGCCTCTCAGTGGTGAGTGCGGGTTGGTGCCCCCGACGGTCCACCCGACTCGCTGACGCGATCCGGTAGCGATAAGGAATGCCGGAAAGTCATACCTGTCAGGGGTTTGCGGCCGCCGCGGTCGGCAGAGTCGGCGTTGCTGGCTCTCGACGGCGAAGGAGCGCAAGATGATCGAGGCACTGGTGACGATGCTGGTCCAGGTGGCGACGACGTTGGGCGCCACCCTGGCCACCCGGGCACTGGACCGCAGCCGCGTCCGCGACCACCAGGAGGACCAGTGAACTGGCCTACCTCGTCCCTGCTCGGCAGACTGGAGCCGCGACCGAGATCAGCGCTGCTGGAGGCGGGCACCGGCATCCGCCTCACCCCCGGCCGCGTGATCCTGCGCCAAGGCGAGCCGGGCCTGACCGCGTACCTACTGGTGAGCGGTTGTGTGAAGGTGATCGCCAACGACACTGCCCGCGAGTCCCTGCTGGCCATCCGAGTCGGCGGCGACCTGGTGGGCGAGATGTCGGTGCTCAGTGACCGCCCCCGTTCGGCGACCGCCGTGGTATGCGCGCCGACGACGGCCCGAGCGATCCCGGCCGACGCGCTGCGCGCGTTCCTCGTCCGCCAGCCCGAGGTGAGCATCGGAATCGCCGCGGTGCTCAGCGACCGCTTCCGCTGGTCGAACGAACGGCGCCTGGCCATCGCGGCCCTCGACCCCCGCGGCCGGGTGAGCCGCATCCTGCTCAGCCTCGCCGAAACCTACGGGCGCGAACACGCCGATGGCATCGATCTTGGCGCCCCACTGACCCAGGCCGATATCGCCGCGCTCGCGGGCATCCGCCTGCCGACCGCGGAGAAAGTGCTGCGCGCCTTCGCGGAAGCCGGACTGATTCGGCTCGGCTACCGCGATATCCGCGTTCTCGACATCGAAGGACTACGCGCGATCGCCGAATGAGGACGGTGACCGCACAGCGTCAGGCCCCAGCGCCGTCATCGAACCAGGGGGCTCCGTCGGCTATCCATTCCGCCCGGTAGTCCGCGAAGGAAGTCGGCGCGCCGGTGCCCGGGTTGTCGTCGTTGCCGAACTCGAAGCCACATCGCGGGCACACCTCATACGACGGCCTCCCTAGCTGCCGCTCGTAGGGCGGGTCGAGTTGGACTCCATCCCTTGGCGGCCAGTTCTCATACGGGGGCGCCGTGAGACCGCGGCACTCGCACACCGGGCAGGTGAACATGGATCACGGTCACAGGTTTCCCCGGTTCTGGCGGTCGTTGATTTCTTTCAGGTAATACGCGGCCGTCCCGAATGGCGGGCTCCAGCTCCCGGAGGAAGGTTTGCGCGGCTTGACCGGCCGGTGCTTGATCGCGTGGTCGCGGATGTCCTCCCGCACCACTTTCACCGCGCCCGCGAGGAACAGGACCGCGACCGAGCCGATGACGTAGGCGGTCTGCTCGCCTTCCGACGCCTTGGTGGCAACCGCGATCACGCTGCCGACGAGTCCGCCGGGGATGGCGACGACCACGAAGGTCAGCAGGAGCATCCCCAGCAGCGCCAACCACTCCTTGACATCGCGCGGCGGCGGGACATAACCAGTTTTCCCGGATTCCACTTCGGCTCCCCACTGGACGCGACAGGCGGTCACCCGTGACTCGCTCGGCGGAGGTCCGGTGTTACAACCGCCTGACCGCGGCCCGACCTGGCAACGGGCTCCCATTGGGGCATTCAGCGCTCTTCCCGGACCGAGCCTGGGACCGCCCGCCCGCGAGGCTGGGATCGCGGGCGGGCGGAGTCGGGCTCAGTTCTGCTTGGCGCGGCGTTTTCGGCTCAGGAAGGCCAAGGTCGCGCCCGCGGCGAGGACCAGGACGCCGAGGAGGGTCAGCCACGGTAGGCCGGACACGCCGGTGGTGGCCAGTGAACCCTGGGGCTTGGGCGGGACCGCCGTGGTCGGGGGCGGGGTTGACGGCGGGGCGGTCGTCGTCGGCGCTGAGGTCGTGGGCGGCGGCGTGGTGCTGGTCGGCGGTGCTGGGATGTGCACGCCCGCGTCGATCGTGTGGTCTACTTCGCCGGGGTTGGCTGGGGCGGTGACGGGGGCCTGCCCGTCGCACAACTGGCCGGTGGTCGGTGGGTCCACATTGGAATCGTGCACCCGGTCGTCGCCGGTCTGGGGCAGGGTGAACCGCAGGTCGGTGGCGGGCGGCTGGCCCGCGACCTTGCTGGTGTCCGCGGTGCAGACGTTGAACCGCACCGTGTATCGCGCGCCGGGGGTGAGTTCGTAGGCGGCGCCGACGCCGCCGAAGTAGTACTCGCCCGCCGCGTCGGTCTTGGTCCTCGCGACCCGCTTTCCGGTGGCGTCCAACAGGTCGATCGTCGCGTCCGGCAGCCGCACGTCCGCCGGGTCCTGGACGCCGTTGCGGTCGCCGTCGAACCACACCAGGTTGCCGATCTGGATCGGCGCGTTCGCCGCCTGGTACGCGATCGCCCCGAGCCCGCCCGCCTTGCCGAACCCGTTCTGGTTCGGGCCGACGAACTCGTAGGCGTTGGCCGACGGGTTGTTCCCCGGGCCCTCGCCGGTGGCGACGTTGTAGAAGCCCGCCCCACCCGCCGCGACGTGGATGGTCGGGTCCATCTGGGTGCTGACAACCCATTGCAGCTGCGGGATGTAGGCGACCGACCCCTGCGCGGCTTCCTGGTGCGCGGCCAGCCCCGCGGGGCCCTGCTGCGAGAAGTAGTCGCCCGGGAAGTACTCGACCACGCTGGGGCGCTGCCTGCCGTGGTTGAGGTCGTCGGCGTGGTCGGGGCAGTTTCCGGTGCCCTCCCAGGAATATCCGCCGTCGGGATTGACACAGGCCATGGTGATGTCGCCACCGGAGAAGCCGTTCTCGGTGGAGTTGTCACCCGGCCGCGGGTCCAGCCCGCCCCAGCCCACCACGTCCATCAGCCGGTCGCGGAAGCCGAGAATCATCGACCCCTCGCGGGTGAAGGCCAGGCTGGCCAGTTGCGGCTGCGGATCGATCACCGCGCCGCCGCCGGACACGTCGTGCTTGTCCCAGGTCGCCAGGTCGGTGTTCCACGGGTTCCAGTGGTGAGTCTGGTCGCTGGACCGGCCCGCGAGGACTTCGCCGCGCTCACCGGTCAGGGTCTGGGTCAGCACCGTGGTGAAGCGCGTGCCGTCATAGGTGTAGACGACGACCTTCAAGTCCGCGCGGTTCTGCGTGCTTTCCGCGCTGCACACGCCACCGACGTACAGAGCGCCGTCGTGCGCGGTGACCGAGAACGGCCGCCAGTCGGTGGGCGCGGCGCAGCCCGGGTCCGGGACCGGCACCGTGGCGGCGGGCGCCGCGGCGGTGGCCCCGGTCGCCTCGAAGCTGACCAGGCTCCGGGTCAACAGGTTCAGCGCGTACAGCGTGGCGCCGTCCTCCGACAGGGCCAGGCCGCCGATGCTTTCCTTGCCGGGCGCGCCGGTGAACCCGGCGTCTTTGATCATGTTGCCGGTGTCGTGTTGCGTCACCGCGGTGCCGGGCACCTTGGCGAACAGGGTGGGCGCGCCGCCGCCGTCGGCCGGGACGGTGTAGATGGCGTCCCCGCCTTCCGGGCCGTACAGGGCGTGCCGCCGGGCGAAGGCGCTCTGGAACAGCCTGCGCCGGTCCTTGTCGTAGGCCAGCCCGAACGTCGTGCCCACCTGGGCCTGGGTGGCGAGCGTGGTGGGGCAGGCGACAGTGTCCGGGCACGTGCCGCGGGTGTTCACGCCGAACGCCACCAGCGCCCGGGTGTCCGTTCCGCCCGCGCCGCTCTGCACCGGCACGAAATACCGGGAATCCGGCAGGGCGTAGTGGGCCGGGTTCCAGACCCCGGTGATCACCGAGTCGTTCTTGCCGTCCGACACGTCCACGAAGGTGGTGAAGCTGTCGAAGTGGTTGGCCGCCGTCGACGCGGGCGCCGCGCGCAGATATTCGCTGTAGGGCGCGGGAACGGTGACATCGACGCGGTAGTGGCCCCCGGTCAGCTCGGTGGACGGCGGCACCACGACTTTGCCGGTGGCGTCCGTAGTTCCGGTGACCAGTCCGCCTTCCGGATCGGAGATGTCCACGTGCATGCCCTGCTGCGGCACGTCCATCGTCGTGTTGATCATACCGGTGCCGAAGAAGTCCCGCAGCACCTGGACCGTCAGCGTGCCGTCGTCGGCCGCCGCGGCGGCCGTCCCGGCCGTCGCCCCCGTCAGGCCGCTGCTCGCCAGCAATAGACCGGCCAATCCCACCCAAGCCGATCGACCCATCCGCGTCCGGGCTCTCCGGCTCATCGCAGTCCCCTCTGAAAGTCGTGGTGAACCGTCACAGACAACCAGAACGGCGTCGCCGGTCGGGCCGGATGGCCGGGTGAATCATGGGGTGAATCCGGGAACCTGTTAGCGTTCCGCCGCGTGCGCAGAAAGCAAGCGTGGCAACGCCTTCCGCGCTGGGCGGCGATCGCCGTCGGCGTCGCGGCCGTCGCTGTGGCCGCGCTCCTGGTCATCGATCCCTTCGCCGAGCCCGCCGGTCCTCGGCCGCTGACCTCGGACGAGGTGAACCGGCTGGCGATCGCGCGGTTCCGCAACCACGAGGCGGGCGGGCGCGCGGTGACGATCACCGTGCCGACCGCCTCGGGTGGGCTGACCATCACCGGGTCCATCGACTACCGGGCCAAACTCGGTTACGCGGTCGTGCGCGGCGCCGGGCGCGACACGTCCAGCGACGGCCTGATCCAGTGGAACACCACCACTGTGTTCGTCCACCCGATGGCGGACGCCCCGCCGCAAGCGCCCGCGGCACCGCCCGAATCCGCCTGGCACCGCCGCCCGCTGCGCACCTCCGGCAGTTCGCTGGACAGCGCGCTGCTCATCGCGCTCACCCTGGGCAGCGACCGGCCGGACAACGCCGAACTGCTGCCGCAGAACGGCGCCGCCTGGGTCGGTCACGACCAGGTGCGCGGCCGCGAGGTCGACGTCATGTCCGGGCCGGGCGCCCGCGCGCGGCCCGACACCGCGGGAAACGTCCGCTACTGGATCGACGCGGACGGCGCGATGCACCGCGTTCAGGCCGACGTGGCTTCCGAGCCACGACCGGTGGTCATCGATTTCGACACCCACCCCTACCTTCCGGTCCAGCAGGCGCCCGGGGTCACCCCGACGCGGTAGCCCGCACCAGCGCGGCATCGGCCAGCAGCGACGCGGGCGGCAGCGGGATCAGCGCGACATCCGGCAGGGCGGGAACGGCCGGAACAGCGGTGGCGCCGCTGGCAGGGTGGGGAAATCCCGGCTGTGGGGCGGGCGCGGCGACTTCGGTGAACGGGATGCCGCGCGGTGGCCGCGGATTCGCCCACGTGCCGGACGGCGACTGGTCGGCGACCGGGCAGGCCGAGGTCGCCGCGAGCGTGGCGGGCGCCGTCGTCGTGAGTTCGTTGCCGCGCAGGCAGTTTCCCCGTCCCTGAGTGGTGGTGGGGAACGTCCAGCCGACGTCGACGCCGTTGGCGGTGAAGGTGTTGTCCACGATCTGGTTGCCGTTCGGCGGAATGTCGGCGGTCGCGGTGATCACTAGGCCCGCGGTGGCATTGCCGTCGATGCGGTTGCGGACGACCTGGTTGTCGCTGCCGCCGTCGATGCCGACGCCGACGCCCCACCCGCCGTCCGCCTGCTCGGGCGTCGCTTCCTGCTGGTTCGCCGCGATCAGGTTCCCCACGACGTGGGAACCCTGCTGGGGAAGCAGTTTCTCCTGGTGGTCGGAGTTCGTGGTGAGCCCGACCCGGTTGCCGACGAAGCGGTTGCCGACCACGTACATGTCCCCGCTGGCGTTGGTGCCCTCGTAGCCGACCGCGTTGAGTTCGGCGATGTTGTTCCGCACCACGATGCGACAGGGCTTGCATTGCCCCACATAGATTCCGGAGTCGGCCGAACCCGAGGCGTAGGAGTGCTCGATGACCCCGTCTTGCGCGGAGAACGCGTAGATGCCGTACAGCCCGTTGCGGGTGGCGGTCACATGGGAGACCAGGAACGACTTCAGGAAGGTGACCGGCTCGTCGCCGGTGTCGTAGCCGTCGTGGCCCGGGGTGCCGGTGGCCGCCTTCGCCGAACCGGTGACCAGGACGCCGTTCTGCGTGTTGTTCTTGACCGTCAGGTTTTCCACGGCCACTCCGGGCGCGGTGACCACGATGCCGTTCGGCCGCCGCGTCTGCCCGTCGATGACAACCGTGTCACGGGATTCGCCGCGCAGGGTGACCTGGGCCTTGTCGACCTTGACCGACTCGCGGTAGTCGCCCGGCGCGATCAAGACAAGGTCACCGGGCTGGGCCAGGGCCACCGCGGCGGAAATCGTCGGGGCGTCGGCGGGCACCCGGATCGTCACGTTCGCGCCCGCCGGTCGAGTGCCTTGCCCCACCCCGGAATCGTCAGCGCAACCAGCCAGGACCAGTGCCTGCGAAACCACAATCAAAGCAAGACCGAGACGACGCATGGGCTCAGTCTGGCATGGCCGCCGGATTCGCCTGCGGCAGACCGAATCTGGCACTCTCACCCCGTGCGCCGAGCCGAAAACCACCCGTCCCGCCGCGCGTTTCTCGGCGCGGGCGCTTCCGTGCTGGCCGCGGGCCTCACCGCGGGGTGCGAGCCGGGCTCCGCCCAGCAGGCGCCCGCCACCCCCGCGCCGGTGCCGCCGACGGGCCAGTACCAGGCCGGAATCACGCTCCCCCAGGAAGCCCAGCCCAACCTGCTCGCCGTGGTGGCCGACCTCGCTGACGGGGTCGCGGTGGGCCCGCTGCTGGCCGAACTCGGCGCGGCCATCCGCGCGCTCGCCGCCGGGACCGACGCCCGACTGCTGGGCCTGCCGCCGGGCGATCTCACCGTGACAATCGGCGTCGGCCCCCGACTGGTGCGCCTGGCCGACCCTGCCCTGCCGGGCGCGGTGGATCTCCCGGAGTTCTCCCGCGAGCGGATCGCCCCGTCAGCGCGCGGCGGCGACCTGCTGATCCAGGTGTGCGCCAGCGACGCCGTCGTCCTCCCGGTCGTCGCCGCGGCGCTGCTGAGCCAGGCGGGTGACCGGGCGCGCGAGCGCTGGCGGCAGGCCGGGCGCCGGGGTTCGACCGTTCCCGTAGACCAGGGCATCACCGCGCCGCGCAACGCGTTCGGCTTCATCGACGGCATCGTGGGCCCGCACACCACCGCCCAGCAGCAACGCGACCTGTGGCTGGCCGGGCCCGCTCCGGTCGCGGGCGGCGCCATCGCCGTGCTCCGCCGCATGGAACTCGACCTGCCGCGGTTCGCCGCTTTGCCGGTGGCCGACCAGGAAGCGGTTTTCGGCCGACGCCGGGAGACCGGCGCTCCCCTCTCCGGCGGAGCCATCGCCGCCGATCCCGATCTCGGCGCGAAAACCCCGGACGGGCGCTATCTCATCGCGGCGGACGCCCACCTGCGCCGGGCACATCCCACCGCAGTCGGCGTCGGCCTCATGCTGCGCCGCTCCTACAGCATCGACGAACCCGCGCCCGGCCTGCTCTTCATCAGTTTCCAGAACGATATCCGCACCTTCACCAGCACTCTCACCCGCATGGACAACGGCGACGCGCTGCTGCCGTTCACCACCACCACCGCCAGCGCCAGTTTCCTGATCCTCCCGGGGTTTGACGAGCACCGCCCGCTCGGCTCGACGCTTTTCCGTTAGAGCACGCCAAGTTCGTACGCCCGCATCAGCGCGGCATCGCGGCTGGACGCGTTGAGCTTGCGGTAGGCGCTTTTCACCTGTGTGCGCACAGTGTTGACGGACACGACAAGTTTGCGCGCGACCTCCCCGATCGTCAGGCCCGCGTCGAGTTCGGCGAGGACCACCTGCTCCCGGTTGGTCAGCTCCACCAGTTCGACGCGGTCGGGGAACACCGGTCGGGCCAGCGCCAGGCGCCGCGTCGCGTCGTCGGTCAGCGGGAGGTCGCCCAGCCGGATCACCTCGTCGCGATCGGCGGGCGGCAGCGCGGCGAGCGAGAGCACTTCGTCCGGCGGGCGCACGCGGCGGACCAGCGCCAGCGACCGGCGGGCCTCGTCCTCGTCGCTCATGCGCAGCGCGGCGATCGCCTTGAGCAGCAGCAGTTGCCGGGCGTCGCGACGCGATGTGGTGTCGTGCCAGGACATCCGCGACGCGATCGCGCGGACCACCTCGTACTCCCCGTTGAGCAGGCGGAGCCGGGCCAAGGGCAGCGCTAGCCAGGTCCCCTGCGGGTCGGCTTCCTTGATCAGCCGCAGCGCCCGGGTGGCCTGGCCGGTGGCGATCAGCAGGTCGACGTTGGCGCGGCGGATCACCCGGAAAGCCGTGCCAGCGCTGACGAGTTCGGGCGCGTGGCGCAGCGGCAGCGTGCCGAGCTGGGCCAGCGACGTCGCCGTGTCGCCGAGGCACAGCCCGTGCGCGAACACCAGCGCCGCCACGAAGGGCCAGACCTCCAGCTGTTTGGAGCCGTCCCCGGTGGTCTCCAGGCACTCCGCGAGATTCGCCTCGTCGTAGCGGTCCAGCGCGTCCCAGCCCCGCGCGATCGTCCCGCCCACGGTGAGCAGGAACCGGACCCGCTCCGATGGCGAGGCGAAGCCCCGCATCCGGTCCAGCCACTGGCGGGCGAGGTCGCCGTGGCCGAGATGCCCGTAGATCATGGCGAGGTTCGCGGCGGCGTTGAGGGCGGTGGCCGCCGTTTCCGGTTCGACCGTCGCGCGCTCGTACGCCTGCCGGTACAACCCCACCGCCGCCGGGAAATCGTCCATCAGCGACCGCGTCAGCCCTCGCTGCATGGCCAGCCACCCCGGCCGCGGCTCCGCTTCCGCCCCGGGCAGCGCGCCAAGCCGGTCGGCGCGGGTCGTGAGGCGCTCGCCCAGTTCCTCGGCTTCCGCGCTCGCCCCGCGCATCCGCAGCCCGATCATCGCCGCGGTGCCGACCGTGACGAGCGTCGCCGCGGACGTCTCCCCCGCGAAGTCCATCGTCGCCGCCAAGCGGGCGCCGAGTTCGGTGTAGTGGCGCAGATAGGGCCGGAGTTCGCCGACCTGGGGCTGGTTCTTCGCGTAGTAGGCCCCGATCCACGAGAACATCAACCGCGGCCGGGCACGCAACTCCTCCTCCGGCACCTGACTGAGCACCACAAGCAATTGAGCCGCGAGTTCCCCTTCCACGGCGAGAATATGCTGGTCGCACAGCGCTTCGAGCGCGGTCCAATCCCGGGTCTCGGCGATCCTGGCCAGCTTTTCCGGCAGATCGCCGACCGACTCGCGAGCGGGCTGCGTTCTGTGCGGCACCGTTTCCGCCCCTCCCCAGGCAAACCGATGGATCTCGCCCACCAGGCCCCCTGTGGACAAGAGATCACCTTGGCACGCGAACGCAGTATCCGTCATGCCCGACAACCGGGTGAATTCGACCACCGATCGGCCGATGACGAAGGGGAGAATCGAGCATTGCTCACAATTGGCGTGACTCCGGAGCCCGACAGCGCGGGGCGATTCACATGAATTGGTCGACTATGACGTCCGTGCGGCTGCGCGGTATTTCGGCGTAAATCCGCGAAACGGGTCCCTCCAGCCCTCCGACGTCGGAGGGACCCGTCAATCACCCGGCAGACCCCCGTGGGATCAGCGAAGCGGCGGGTCAGTCACCGCAGGGCGGGCCGAGCACGGACCAGTGCATCCACACACCCCGCTCGCCGCCCCACAGGTCGCCCCGGTACCAGTCGTCAAGCTGGTCGTACATGAAGAAGCCCTGGCCTCGGCCGACGGTGCCGAGAATCACACCGCCTGGCGTCCGCCGGAAGTTGGCCCGGTCGACGTCGACAAAGCAGTCGGCGGCCAGCACCGTGATCGCCGGCGCCCGCGCCCCGGTGTCGGCGCTCGCGTTCGCGGCGGCGAGGCCCCCGGTCAGGAAAATCGTGGCCGCGCTGACCGCTATCGCTTTCTTCAGATGCATCGGTCTCCTTGTCGTTTGGCATTCCGCGCCGGAAGCGTCGATACCGGGCTGGTGTCCGCCCCCGGCAGATCATCGGGACACCAGCACGACCTGTGTAGACCGTTCGGGTTGTCAGGCGCCGGGGTTCTGGGCCCCTGACAACACAGTCCGGACAACGGGTGGCAGGGCGTCAGCGAGGGCAGGGCGGGTCGTAGGGCAGGCCCGGGAAGTACTGCTCCCACTCGCCTTCGGTGACGGTGTGCCGGACGCGGTCGCACGCGTGCGCGATGGCCCGGTCGGCGTCGGTGTCGAGCAGCCGGGCCGTGCTGTCCCAGCTTCCGGTGACCAGCGTCTGCCCGTCCGGACTGAAGACCAGCGTCTCCACCGCGTCGGTGTGGGTGAACAGGGTGAGCCGGGCGGTCAGCAGGCGGGGATCGGCAGCGTCCCACAGCCGCACGGTGCGGTCGTCGCCCGCGGAGGCCAGCGTGCGGCCGTCCGGGCTGAACGCCACCGCGTACACGCCGTCACTGTGGCCGGTGCGGGTGGCCAGGTGCGCGGGGCGGCGGGGGTCGCCGATGTCCCACAGCCGGATCGTGCGGTCGTCGCTGCCCGAGGCCAGGGTGCGGCTGTCCGGGCTGAACGCCAGCGAGTGCACGCCCTGCTCGTGGCCGGTGATGGTGGCCAGCGCCGCAGGCCGGGCGGGATCGGCGACGTCCCAGAGCTGGATGACGGACTCGTCGCCCGCCAGTGCCAGGGTTCGGCCGTCCGGGCTGAAAACGGCCTCGTACATCGCTTCTGCGAAGCCCGACAGCGTGGTCAGCGAGGTGGGCAGGCGGGGATCGGCGACGTCCCAGAGCCGCACGGTGCGGTCATGGCTCGCGGTGGCCAGGGCGCGGCCGTCCCGGCTGAACGCCACCGAGGCGACCGCCTCCGAGTGGCCGCTCAGCACGGACAGCGGCGGGTGCCCGCGGGCGCCGACGTCCCACAGCCGCACGGTCCGGTCGTCGCTCGCGGTGGCCAGAATGCGGCCGTCCCGGCTGAACGCCACCGAGGTCACCGACTGGGTGTGCCCGGTCAGGGTGGCGGTGAGCGTTGGGTTCCTGGGATCGGCGATGTCCCACAACCGGACGATCCCGTCGTCGCTGCCGGTGGCCAGGGTCGCGCCGTCCGGGCTCAGCGCGATCGCGATGACCTCACTGGCGTGGCTCACCTCCGACAGCGGCAGCGTGCCCAGCAGGCCGTCGCGGGTCTGGGCGGAGGGGGCCAGCCGATAGGCGGCCAGGCCGAGCTGGACCGCGAGGTCCGGGTTGGCCGGCCGCAGCGCGATGGCCTGGCCCGCCACGATCTCGGCACGGCTGGTGTTGCGCTGCGCCGCGGCGGTCCGCTCCGCCCACACCGCGAACGCCGTGGTGGTCACCGCGAGCAGCGACACGACACTGAGCAGCGCGACCAACCTGCGCAGCCTGCGGGCGCCGCTGGCCTCGGCGGCCTGGCTGGCGTGGAGGAACCGCCGTTCGCGGGCGTTGAGCGCGGCGCCGTCCCGGCGCGCCCAGTCCAGGGCCAGGGCCAGCCGGGCGCCCCGGTACAGCGCGCCCGCGTCCCGGCCGAGCGAATCCCACTCGTCGGTGGCGTCGGTGAGCTGGCGGTGCAGGCGCAGGCTGTCCCGGTCCTCGCGCAGCCAGCCGTGCAACCGGGGCCACGCCCGGATCAGCGCCTCGTGGGCGATCTCCACCCCGTCCCGGTCCCTGGCCAGCAGCCGCGCCGCGGTGAACGCCTCCAGCGCGACCGCCATGTCCGGGTCGTCGCCGAGTTCGGCGACCTCCAGCCGTCGCTTGGTGTCCTCGGTGCCCTCGCCGAGCGCGACCAGCCTGCCGAACATCGCCCTGGCCGCCCGCCGTTGCGCGTCATCCAGGCCGGTGAACACGTCCTCCGCGGTGCGGCTCAGCGCGCCGTCGAGCCCGCCCGCGGCCTGGTAGGCGCTGAGGGTGAGCCGGTTCCCGCTGCGGCCGCGCCACACCCGCGAGAGCACGTGCGACAGCAGCGGCAACACCCCCGCCCGCCCGTACGCCTGCGCGATCAGGTCCGCGACCAGCGCGTTCTCCACGGTGCAGCGCATCAGTCTGGCGGGCTCTACCACGGCCCGGCGCACCTCGTCGGCGCTCATCGGCCCGGCGACGACCTGGCCGTCCGGCATGGCCGCCAGCAGTTCCGGGAACGCCGAGCAGTGCGCGAAGAAGTCCGACCGCACGCCGAGCACCACGCGGCACCGGCTGTCCGGGGTGTTCGCCGCGGTGGTGAGCGCGGCGACGAACCGGGCGCGCTCGTCCTCGTCGGCGCAGAGGGTGAAGACCTCCTCGAACTGGTCGACCACGATCACCATCGAGGTGTCGCGCTCGGCCAGCGCCTGGCAGACCAGCCGGTGCAGCCCGCGGTCGTCGCGCCGCCACTCGTCCATCACCGCGCCGGGGGTGCTGCCCAGCAGCGCCGCCAGCCGCACCGCGCAGCGCTCGACGGGATGCCGCCCCGGCGTGATCGACACGACCGCCGCGCCCGCCGCGGCGAGCGCGGGCGCCACCCCCGCGCGCAGCACCGAGGACTTGCCCGAGCCGGACGCGCCGAACAACAGCACCAGCCGCAGGCGCTCCAGCCCGCCGACGACCTCGGCGACCAGCCGCTCCCGACCGAAGAACAAGTGCGCGTCGTCCGGACCGAACGCGCGCAGCCCGATGTAGGGCGCCCCGGCCGGGTGCTCGACCGGCTCGGCCACGACGGAGCGCCCGTTGACCTCGGCCGCCACGGCCCGCCACCGGTCGTCCCACTCGGCCTCGTCGCCCTGGCACGCGCGAACGTAGGCGAGCGCGACCTCCCGGCTGGGCAGCTTCCGCCCAGCCGCCGCCTCGGACAGCGTCGTCGCCGAGTAGTGCGCGATCCTGCCCATCTCGCGGTAGGAGGGCGTGCCCGCCTTCGACCGCAACAGCCGCAGGTCGGCCGCGAACTCCACCAGCGGCGAGCCGTCGCGGACAAGCGCCTTCTCCGCACGCGGCACCGACGATCAACTCCCCCAGAGCCAGACGCCGTTGTCAGCATCGTGCTGTCAGGCCGCCCGGTTCGCGGTGCCTGACAACCGAACCAGCATAAACAGTTCGCACCGGCCTGGTCGGAGAAGACCGACACCGGTGCTGACTACGAGGGGAAATCACATGACATCCACCAAGCTGATGGTCCTCGCCGCGGTTTCCGTGGCGGGCGCGGTGCTGTCTGGCGGCACGGCCGCAGCACAGCCGACCGCAGCCACGCTGACGGTGACACCGACGACAAACCTCGCCGAGGAGCAGCGAGTCGACATCGCGGTCACCGGCATGACGCCCACCGCCCAGGCGCTGCTGCTCGAATGCACCGTGAGCGGGAGCTGCTACATCATCGGCTACCCGGTCATCGACGCCAACGGAAACGCCTCCGCCACCGCGACGGTGTACCGGAACTTGACGTGGGGAGCCGAAACCTACGACTGCAAAACCGACGGCGGCTGCGAGATCATCGCCCATGACACCAACACCAGCGAGCAGGTCAAACAGGCGATCTCATTCCGCTGACGACCGCGTTTCCGGGCTTGCGCCCGCTCGTATCGTGGAGCGCGGGAGGCCGAGTCCGGCACGCGGCTGGTGACCGGACGACGGCTCTCTCTTCCGCAGGCTCACCACAAACTCACGTGGCGAGCAGTTGTCGGACGCGGGGCACGACCTGTTCGCCGTAGAGGCGGATCGAGTTGAGGCGCTGGTCGTGGGGCAGGGCTCCGGTGCTGTATTTGAGTTGGAAGCGGGACAGGCCGAGGGTGCGCGTGGCCCAGGCGATCTTCTGGGCGACGGTCTCCGGGGAGCCGACGAACAGCGCGCCGCCCGGTCCGGCCATCGCGTCGTAGTCGGCGCGGGACATCGGGCCCCAGCCGCGCTCGGCGCCGATCTTGGCGAAGGCGGCCTGGTGGTGCGGGAAGTGCTGGGCCACGGCGAGTTCGTCGGTCTCGGCGATGTGCCCGGGGCTGTGCATGGCGACCGGCAGCTCCGGGCGCCCCGCCTCGGTCAGCGCCCGCCGGTACAGCTCGGCCAGCGGGACGAACCGCTGCGGGGACCCGCCGATGACCGCCAGCACCAGCGGCAGCCCGTACGCGGCTGCCCGCACCACGGATTGCGGTGTGCCGCCGACGCCGACCCAGGCGGGCAGGCGGCCGGACTCGGTGACCGGGTACGCCTGCGCCTGCTCCAGCGGCGGCCGCACGGTGCCGGTCCAGGTGACGGGCTTCTCCTCCTGCAGGTGCGTGAACAGGTCCAGCTTCTCGGCGAACAGCACGTCGTAGTCGGCGAGCGAGTGCCCGAACAGCGGGAACGACTCGGTGAACGAGCCCCGCCCCAGGGTGACCTCGGCGCGCCCACCAGACACCGCGTCCAACGTGGCGAACCGCTCGTACACCCGGACCGGGTCGTCCGAGCTCAGCACCGTCACCCCGGTGCCCAGCCGAATCCGCCCGGTCCGCCCCGCGATCGCGGCCAGCACCACATCCGGCGACGACACCGCCATCTCCGCCCGGTGGTGCTCCCCCACGCCGAAGTAGTCCACCCCCACCTGGTCGGCGAGCACCCCTTCGGCCACCACCTGGCGGATCGCTTCCGCCTGGCTGACCGGCTGCCCGTCCGCGCCGTCGGCGACCTCGCCGAAGGTGTCCAGCCCGAAGGTCGGCTCCTGCCGCGTGCCCAGAATCTCGTAGCCCATGTCCAGCTCCCTCAAGGTAGTTGAACCCTCAAACACGAGCTGGACCGCCGCTATTCCCCCTCGGACGGCGTGGGGTTGACCTTGACCCTGCGTCAGGGTTGGAGGCTGGCCGGGTGACGGACAACAGCGCTATCCCGACTCGGCCCGTGCCGCCGGTCGGTGGGTTTCAGGAGATCGACGGGCGCCGTGTTTACGTGCGCCGGTCGGGCAGCGGTGGACCTGTAGTCGTGTTCTTGCCGGGGGCTGGGGCGGTCGGGTTGGACTATTTTGGTGTGGCGGAAGGGGTTTCGGAGTTCACCACCGCCGTGGTGTACGACCGCGGCGGCACCGGCTACAGCGATCCGCTCCCCCTGCCGCGCACCGCGCGCGCGGTCGCCGCCGAGTTGCGGGACGTGTTGCGGGGGCAGGGTCTGGCGGGCCCGTACGTTCTTGTTCCGCATTCCCTGGGGGCCTTCTACGCGCACCGGTTCGCGCAGTTGTTTCCCGCGGACGTGACGGGGCTGGTCTGGCTGGATGGCCTGCACCGGGACTGGGACGACTTCCTGCCGCCCGCGCTGGGCCTTGCGGCGTTGGAGCGGATGCCGCCGCCGAGCGCGGAACAGGTTCGGCGACTGCGGGAGATGCGCCGCGAGTTGCTCGCGGGCTACCCGGAGCAGGTGCGGCAGCCGCTGATCGACGCCCATGAGCGCGACGACTGGGTTCGGGCCGGGGTCGCCGAGCGCGGCCGGTTGGCCGAAATCGCCGCCGAGTTGCGGGGCGGGCCGGGCATTCCGGACGTTCCGGTGGTCGTTCTCAGTGTGGTGGGCGCCGATCCCGCCCAGGACGCGCTGACCTCGCGCGAGCTGCGGGAAGGCCGGCTGAGAATGGACGCGGCCCTGGTGAGCGCGGTCTCGCGCGGGGAACAGCGCGTCCTTACCGACACCCTCCACCACCGGCTCTGCTTCGACCGACCCGACGCCGTGGTCCAAGCGGTTCGCGACGTCGTGGACCGGGTGGCTCGTCCCTAGACTCGGGGGCAACTATGTTTCCCCAGGCCAAGAGGCGGACGGTGCTCACGATCAGCCAGCTCGCGGCGGCGGCGGGCGTGACCGTGCGCGCCGTCCGCCACTACCACCACGTCGGCCTGCTGCCCGAGCCCGAGCGCGACGCCTCCGGTTACCGCCGCTACAGCGCGCGGGCCGCGGTGGACCTCATCCGGATCAAGACCCTCGCCGACGCCGGTGTTCCGCTGGCCCGGATCGACGCGCTGCTGCACGCCCAGCCCGCCGAGTTCGCCTCGGCCATCGCCGACATCGACGCCGACCTGCGGCGCAAGATCGACCAGCTCACCGAATACCGCGACCGGATCGCCGAGCTGGCTGGTGGCGAACGGCTTTTCCTGCCGCCCGAAGTGGTCGCCGTCCTGGACCGGATGCGCGGTCTCGGCGTCAGCGAGCGCCGGGTGCTGCTCGAACGCGACTCGTGGATTCTGCTGCGGGCACTGGATCCGAGCGCCGTGCCGGAGCGGGTGCGGGAGAAGAACGCCAGCCTGGACGAGCCCGAGACGACGCGCCTGTATCTCGCCTGCGATCAGGCGGTCGACTGGGAGCCGCACGACCCGCGCCTTGACCGGCTCATCGATGACCTGGACGCGTGGGAGATCGAACACGAACGAGCCGGAGGCCGACCGGGTTACCTGAAGCTGGTCGTCTCCCGGATTTCCGAGGCGTCACCGGCCTGGCAGCGCATTGTCAACGCGCTCACCCACCGCGCCCTGCTGCGCCGAACCGCCGAGCACGGGCGACCGCCGCGCGGCTAGGTGTGCGGCGGCGGGGGCGGCCCGGTCAGGCAGTGCTGCACGAGTGGGCCGAACCGGCTGACCAGTTCCTCGACTGGCGCTGAGGCGATCGGCTCGATGCGGGCGATGTAGCGGGCCACCGCGAGGCCGAGGATCTGGACGTTGACCATGCCCGCGCGCAGGGCGGCGTCGGGGGTGTCGAGCATCGCCGCGACGCGGTCGGTGATCTCGCGGTCGATGAACTCGCGCAGCAGCGTTTCGGAGCGGTCGTCGGTGGGGGCCGATCTGGTGAGCATCACCAGGGGGGTGCGGTCGGACCGGTCGACGTTCTCCAGCAGGGTGCGGACGATGCGCTCGCCGATGGCGTCGAGGCCCGCGGTGAAGATCGACTCGATGGCGGGCGGGACATCGGCGGACATCTCGGCCGCAGCGGCGAACAGGCCCTGTTTGGTGCCGAAGAAGTAGAACACCATCGCCGGGTCGACCCCGGCGGCGGTGGCGATCGCGCGCACGGTCGTGCCCCGGTAACCGTGTTGGCCGAACAGGTCGCGGGCGGTCTGGAGGATTCGCTGCTTGCTCTCCGCGCCGGACCGCCAGCGGCCGGGGCGGCGGTGGGAGTCCTGTTCGGTCATGGCCGCCGGAGTCTAACACCGCTTACTTCATCACCCGGTGGAGTTTTGCCGTACAGTGTTCTTCATCGGGTGGTGAAGAAAGGGGTCCACGGGATGAGGGTGATGGTGGTCGGCGCGGGTCTGGGCGGCCTGACGCTGGCGCACGGGCTGCTCCGGGCGGGGATCGACGTCGCCGTGCACGAGCGGGACACGGCGCTGGGACGCCCGCAGGGGGTCAGCCTGCACATCGATGACCGGGGCGCCTCGGCGCTGCGGGGGTGTCTGCCGCCCACGCACGCCGCGATGGCCGAGGCCACCATGGGCGGGCCGCGCGGGCAGACCCTGACCCTGTCCGAAGTGGACGGAGCGCTCATCGTCGTCGGCTCTCGGCCCGCCGATGGGGTGGCGGGTCGGGCGCGGCCTGGTCGGCAGGCACACCGTCCGCTGCTGCGCGCGGTGTTGCTGACCGGGCTGGCGGACGTGGTCCGGTTCGGGTCGGAGTTCACCCGGTTCGAGCGGCGCGCCGACGGCAGGGTCCGGGCGTGGTTCGCCGACGGCGGCACGGACACCGCGGACGTCCTGGTCGGCGCGGACGGGATCGGCTCGGCGGTCCGCCGCCAACGCTTGCCGCACGTGCGGGTGGTCGACACCGGGCGGCGCGTGCTCATGGGCGCGACCCCGCTGCGGGCCGTGGCGGACACCGGGTTGCCGGGTTTAGTCGGCGACAGTCCGGCCAGCGTGCGCAACACGGCGATGGCGCTGGGGGTGCTGCGGTTCACCGAGCCCCCGGCGGCCGCGCGGCGGCGGTTGCTGCCCGACCTGAGTCCCAGCGCGGTCGACGTCGAGGACTATGTGATGTGGGCGCTGCCCAGCACGCGGGAGCGGCCCGGCTCGGCGTGGCGCCAGGCCCAGGAGGCGGCTGGGGCGCTGCCCTCGGCCCTGCGGTCGGTCGTCGCCGGAGCGTGGCCGGAGGTCACGGTCGCGCTGCGGATCGGGCTGATCCCGCCGATGCCCGCGTGGCAGGCCAGCCCGGTGACGCTCATCGGCGACGCCATCCACTCAGCCCCGGGATTCGGCGGCAACCTGGCGATGCGGGACGCGCACGACCTCTGCGCTGCCCTGGTCGACGCCCACCGCGGCAGGCGCGACCTGCTCGACGCGATCGGCACGTACGAAGACTCGATGCGCCGAACCAGCTTTCCCCCCGCCACGGCGAAGGCCAGCGCATGAGCGGGCAGACGACCGCAGAAATGAGGTCGCCGTGACCTTCCACCTACTAATCCAGAAGTCGTTATCCCTGCTCAACGCGATCGGCACGTACGAAGACTCGATGCGCCGAACCAGCTTTCCCCCCGCCACGGCGAAGGCCAGCGCATGAGCGGGCAGGCAACCGCAGAAATGAGGTGGCCGTGACCTTCCACCTGCTGACCCAGAAGTCGTTATCCCTGCCCAACGCGATCGACGCGTACGAAGACTCGATGCCGAACCAGCTTTTCCCCCGTCGCGGCGAAGGCCGGCGCATGAGCGGGCAGGCAACCGCAGAAATGAGGTGGCCGTGACCTTCCACCTGCTAACGCAGAAGTCGTTGTCCCTGTTCGCCGCGGTGGGCGGCTGGCGGACGGTCGCCGAGGGCGCGGCGTCGCGGGTGCTGTTCCTGGTCGCCTATCTGCTGACCGGTCAGGTGCTGACGTCCGCGCTGGTGGCGGTTGGCGGTGTGGTGGTGTTCGCGGTGGTGCGGATGCGTTCCGACCGGAAGTACTGGCAGGCGGCGGCCGGGTTGGTCGTCGTGGGGGTCTCGGCGGTGCTGGCCGGGAGCACCGGGCAGGCGGTCGACTTCTATCTTCCCGCCGTGCTCACGCAGGTGGGCGGGGGCGCGGTGTTCCTGGTGTCCATGCTGGCGCGGTGGCCGGTGGTCGGGCTGGTGCTGGGGGCGGCCCGGGGCGAGCGGTCCGGCTGGCGCCGAGATCCGGCGCGGCGGCGGCGCTATCAGGCGTGCACGGCGATCTTCCTGGCGAAGTACGTCGTCGCCACGGCGGTGCTGGTGCCGCTCTACCTGGCCGGGCACATCACCCCGCTCGGCATCGCCGCCACTCTGCTGGGCGGCGCCCCGGCGATGGGCGTGTGCGCCTACCTGTGCTGGCGGCTGCTGCGCGGCCAAGCGGGCTCAGCCGCGCAATAGCGCGTTGAGGCGGGCGGCCTGCCGGGTGAGGTGGTCGCGTTCGGGGACGCTGGGGGCGGCTCGGGCGGCTTCGGCGTAGAGGCGAGCGGCGGTGGCCGGGTCGCCGTCGCGTTCGCGCAGGTACGCGGCGACGGCGGTGTGCCGGGGCAGGGCGGGGTCGAGTTCAGCCAACGCGGCCAGGCCCGCTCGCGGGCCGTCCGCCTCGCCGACCGCGACGGCCCGGTTGAGGCGGGCCACCGGGCTGTCGGTGAGGCGCACCAGCTCGTCGTACCACTCGACGATCTGCACCCAGTCGGTCTCCTCGGCCGTCTGGGCGTCGGCGTGCAGCGCGGCGATGGCGGCCTGGGCCTGGAACTCGCCCAGGCGGTCGCGGGCGAGGGCGGCCTGGAGCACGTCGACGCCCTCAGCGATCATGCGGGTGTCCCACCGGCTCCGGTCCTGCTCGGCCAGCGGCACGAGCCTGCCGTCGGAGTCGGTGCGAGCCGGTCGGCGGGCGTGGTGGAGCAGCATGAGCGCGAGCAGGCCCGCGACCTCCGCATGGTTGATCTTGGCCGCGAGCTGGCGGGTGAGCCGGATCGCCTCGGCGGCGAGGTCGACGTCGCCGGAGTAGCCCTCGTTGAAGACCAGGTACAGCACCCGCAGCACCGTGCCCACGTCGCCGGGCTGGGTGAACTGGGCGCCGGAGACGGTCCGCTTGGCCCGGCTGATCCGCTGGGCCATGGTCGTCTCCGGCACCAGGTAGGCCCGCGCGATCTGCCGGGTGGTCAGGCCGCCCACCGCGCGCAGCGTGAGCGCGACGGCCGAGGCGGGGGTCAGGGACGGGTGCGCGCACAGGAAGTACAGCGCGAGCGTGTCGTCCACCGCACCGCCCTCGCCGGGCGGGGGCTCGGCCTCGACGCGTTCCTCGCGCAGCCGCCGGGACGCGTCCGCGCGGGTGGCGTCGAGGAACTTGCGCCAGGCCACCGTGACCAGCCAGCCCTTGGGGTCGCGCGGCGGGTCCTCCGGCCACACCCGCAGGGCCTCGACCAGGGCGTCCTGCACGGCGTCCTCGGCCGCCGCGAAGTCCGCTCCGCGGCGGCCGAGGACCCCGATCACGGTGGGGGTGAGCGCCCGCAGAAGGGCCTCGTCCACCGGTTACTCCGTGGTGGTCGAGTGCGCGTTGAGGAACGGGCGCAGCTCAAGCCACTCGTGGATCGGCTTGCCACCCGCGCCCGGGGCCGCGGACAGCTCGCCCGCGAGCTCGACCGCCCGCTCGTAGGTGTCGACGTCGATCACCATCCAGCCCGCGATCAGGTCCTTGGTCTCCGCGAACGGGCCGTCGGTGACCGGCGGCCGCCCCTCGCCGTCGTAGCGGACGAACGTGCCCTCCGGGGACAGCGCCTGGCCGTCGACGAACTCGCCGGTGCGCTCCAGCCGGGCGGCGAAGTCGTTCATGTACTGGATGTGGGCCGAGACCTCGTCCGGGGTCCACTGGTCCATCGGCACGTCGTTGACCGCCGCGGGCGCGCCCCGGTAGTGCTTGAGCAGCAGGTACTTGGCCATGGTGTTCTCTCCTCGTGCGGTACGGGCCCATTATGGCCGCGTTCGGTCCTGGGACGACGCCGCCGCCGGGTTCTCGACATCCCGCCGGAACTTTTTTCGGCGTACTTCGCCGGGCGCGGCGTCCACCCGGGAACAAGGGCGACGAGGGAGGCGTTCGGAGTGGACATGTCTGAGCAAACCGTGGAATTCAGCCCGACGAGTTGGGTGCAGGACCAGACCAAGAAGATCCTGGAGACCGGGACCACCGAGGGGATCAAGGTCCTCGGGTCGCCGGTGGTGCTGCTGACGCTGCGCGGCGCGAAATCCGGGAAGCTGCGCTACACCCCGGTGATGCGGGTGGAGCACGAGGGCCGGTACGCGGTGGTGGCGTCCAACGGCGGCGCGGCCGGGCACCCGACCTGGTACTACAACATCAAGGCGCACCCGGAGTTCCGCCTCCAGGACGGGACCGTGACCAGGGAGTACGCCGCCCGCGAGGTCGACGGGGCCGAGCGGGCCCAGTGGTGGGAGCGGGCCGTGGCGGCCTTCCCGTCCTACGCCGAGTACCAGGAGAAGACCGACCGGCAGATCCCGGTGTTCGTGCTCGACCCGAAATAACCGCGCGGGCGGAGTCCGTGAGCGACCACGGTGGACACTGTCCGCACCCGCTCACGCGGGCGGGCGATGGGGGGGAAGTGGTGCGGGACGACATCTGGCCGATGGTGCACGCCGAGCGTGCGGCGCTGATCGATGACCTCGCCGGTGTCGATGACCGGCGGTGGGAGGTGCCGTCGCTGTGCGCGGGGTAGACCGTGCACGACGTGGCGGCCCACCTGGTCGACACCGCCCGGACGACGCGGGTCGGGTTCGTGCTCGGCCTCGCCCGCGCGCGGTTCGACTTCGACCGGTAGAACGCGCGCGGGGTGGCGCGCTCGCGCGGCGCGGCGCCGAGGGAGACGCTGGCGCTGCTGCGCGCGGTGGCGGCGCGGACGTCGACCCCGCCCGCGCCGCTGGACAGCAGACTGGTCGAGGAAATCGTCCACGGCGAGGACATTCGTCGGCCCCTCGGTCTCACCCGCGCGTACCCGGGCGAGGCCGTGGTCAGGTCCCTGCGCCTCCAGACCCGCACCCCGGCCGCGTTCGGCGGAGCCCGGGAGCTCACCGCCCGCGTCCGGCTGACGGCGACGGACGCCGACGTGTCCATCGGGGACGGCCCGGAGGTGACCGGGTCGGCGCTGTCGCTGCTGCTGGCCGTGTGCGGTCGGCGGACGGCATTTGACGAGCTTGGCGGGCCGGGGCTCGTCAAGCTGACGGCGGGCTGAGCGGCCGCCGGGAGCCATTCCGCGCAGGTGCGAATAGGGTGATATCTCGCGCCGGGATTTCGCGACGGCGCCGATGATCGACACTCCACTGTGGCCGGTTCGCATACGTAGTTCTGTCGATGCGCCCGCGCCGCGAATGACCGAATGTGTGGTCATGCCGCACGATCGAGCCAGCCTGGACCGCGTCGCATTGACCAGTTTCGTGGGGCGGCAGCGCGAATTGGCCGACATCGATCTCCTGCTCGCCGAGTGCGGCCTGGTGACCCTGGTGGGTCCGGCCGGGGTGGGCAAGACCCGGCTGGCCAGGCAAGCCTGTCACGGCTGGCGGGGCCAGCCCGGGGCCGCGCCGGTCTTCGTGGAGCTGGCCGGACTGACCGACGCCGCCCAGCTGCCCGAGGCGGTGGCGGGGGCGTTGCGGCTGGCGCGCCCCACCCTGGACCTGGTGCTCGACGCGCTGCGCGACCGGGGCGCGCTGCTGGTGCTCGACAACTGCGAGCACCTGGTGGCCGCCTGCGCGGAGTTCGCCGATGCCGTGCTGGGCTCCTGCCCGGGGACGCGCGTGCTGGCGACCAGCCGGGAGCCGCTGGGCGTCTACGGGGAGCGGGTGCTCGTGGTCGGGCCCCTGCCCGCGCCCGCGCCCGACGCGCCAGCGGGCGCCGACCTGGCCGACTGGGCCGCGGTGCGGCTGTTCCTCGACCGGGCGGCCGCGGTGTCGCCGTCGGTCCCGATCGGCGCGGACGACCTGGTCCACGTGGGGCGGCTGTGCGGCAGGCTCGACGGGCTGCCGCTGGCCATCGAGCTGGCCGCCGCGCGGCTGCGGGTGCTGTCCCCTCGGCAGATCGACGAATGGCTCGCCGACAGCTTCGACGTGCTGGCCGGTGGCGGCCGGAGCAGGCCGGACCGGCACCGGACCCTGCGGGCCGCCGTCGACTGGAGCCACCGCCTGTGCGCCGAGGCCGAGCGCGCGGTGTGGGCACGGCTCTCGGTGTTCCGCGGCTCCTTCTGCCTGGAGGCCGCGGTCGAGGTGTGCGCGGGCGACGGGGTGGCCGCGGACATGGTGCTGGACCTGGTCGACAGTCTGCTGGGCAAGTCGGTGCTCACCCGGGCCGACGAGGAAGGCGGCACGGCGCGCTACCGGATGCTGGAGCCGCTGCGCCGCTACGGCCAGGAGCGGCTCGCGGCCAGCGGCGACCGCGCCCGGGTGGCGCGGCGGCGCCTCGACCGGATCGACCGGCTCACCGCGCGGGCCGACGCGGAGTGGGCGGGCCCCCGGCAGCGGGACTGGATCGCCCTGCTCCGCTTGGAGGACACGGACCTGCGGGCCGCGCTGGAGTCCGCGCTCGCCGAGCCCGGCGAGTCGGCGGTCGCGCTGCGCATCGCGGCGCGGCTGCCGGAGTACTGGCAGCTTCGCGGCCTGAGCCACCAGGCGCGGCTGTGGCTGGAGCGGGCGCTGGCCGCCACCCCGCCGGACAACCCCGACCGCGCGTACGCGCTGTGCGCCGCCGCCCTGCACGCCCTCTGGCAGGCCGACCTCGACGGCGCCCAGGCCCTGCTGGACCAGGCGGGCGACCCGGCGGTCGAGGACGGCGACGACTTGCTGCTCGCGCACGTCATCTCCGCGCGCAGCCTGCACGCGCTGCTGCGCGGCGACCCCCGGGCGGCCGCGCTGGCCGCGACGGCGGCGCGAATCTTCGGCGCGCGGGGCCTGCGCCGTGGGCAGGTGTACCCGCTGTTCCTGCACGGGGTCGCCGCCGCGCTGGCGGGCGACCTGAGCACCGGCCGCGCGGCGATCCACCAGATGGCCGCGCTGTGCGAGTCCGGCTGCGAGGGCTACCGCCCGGTCGCCCTGTTCGGGCTGGCCACCCTGGAACTGCTGTCCGGCGACGCCGACCGGGCGGCCGCGGCGGCCGGGGACGGGCTGGTCGACGCCGAGGCGATCGGCAGCCCGTTCGGCCGGGCGTACTTCCTCGAAGTCCTCGCCTGGGTCGCGTCCAGCCAGGACGACCACCGCAGGGCGGCCCGCCTGTTCGGCGCCGCGGCGGCGGCCTGGGCCAGTCTGGGCGTTGCCGCGGAGCGCGCGCTCCCCCGGCAGCACCGCAAGCACCTGGACCGGACCAGGGCGGCCTTGGGCGCGGAGCCGTTCACCGTCGCGTTCGGCGAGGGGCGGGCGATGACCGCGGCGCAGGCCAGGGACTGCGCACTCGCCCAGCACTCCGGAGACACCGGAATCCAGCCAGGGCCGAGACCGGAACTGACCAAGCGCGAACTGGAGATCACCGGCCTGATCGCCCAGGGGCTCACCAACCGGGACATCGCGACCGCCCTGTTCATCTCGCCACGCACGGCCACGACGCATGTGCAGAACATTCTCGGCAAGCTGGGGCTGGGCAACCGGGTCCAGATCGCCGCCTGGGCGACCGCCCAGCGGGACGCTGCGAGCCAGTCGGTAAACGCGCCGCGAACAATTTCGCCGTACGTAATCGAAGCGGAGTGACCCACGCGGGGTACGTACCTCGTGCGGCGAAGGAAATAGTCCGATCTTCAGCGATCGCGGATCGCTTCGATTCGGTCGCCCACAGTTAGCCTGGGAACACCGCGGGGCGCCTCGGAAAATAATCGGCACATCGCGGTGAATGTCTGATTTCCCACCAAAAGAGGGGTTTTTCCGTGCGACACAATGGTGGCGCCCTGACCGCCATCGGCGTCGGCCTGCGGTGCTTTTCGGCCAGATCCGCTGTGTTGTTCCGGCGGCGCGGAGGCCACCGCCAAACAGACCGTCACGCACACCGCCAGCACCACGCCACACCGACGGCGACACGGTCAGCTTCTCGACCAGCGACAAGGTCACCGGCGCCGCCCTTCGCGGACGCCCCGGCAGCCCGACTATGTCCAGACCTCGATGCCCAGCGGGATCTCCTCCCTGCACAAGGCTTATGTGGATCTCAAGGTCCTGCCCATCGTGACGAGCTGACCGCGCGCCCGGGGCGGGGTGTCGTTCCCCGCGGACTGGAACGACACCCCGCCCACTGTGCGATCCGTCGCCGGGCCGCGGTTTCCGGTTAGCCGCCCGCCTTCGCGTTGCGCTCGAAGCGGGACCAGATGTCCGCGGCGCAGTATCCGCAGTTCACGCCCGCGAACTCGGCGGCGGCCCGCTTGTCGACGAGCAGTCGGGCTCGGAACCACGCGGTGACCGGGCCGCGGAAGCCGCCGCCGTTGCCCGTCGCGGTCATGTGCGTCGCGGCCGCCAACTCGCCGTAGATGGCCGCGACCTGGTCGGTCCGCTGGTAGCGCGGGTAGACCAGCATGCTCGCCGAGACGATGTTGTCGTCCTGGCCGGCGAGGAAGAACGCGGGGCCGTGCAGCTTCGCCACGTCGCCGAGGGGGCCCGGCTCGATGGGCGCCACGGTGTCCACCCTGGGGTCGGCGCCCGCCGCGATGGCCCCGCCGCCGCCCTGCGAGTGGCCTGTCGCGCCGACCCTGGTCAGGTCGACCCGGCCCGCGTAGACGTCGCCGGGTGTGCTGTTCCGCTTCGCCAGGTAGTCCAGGCCCGCCAGCATCTCCTGGCCGCTGCCCGCGTTGGCGGTTTTCGCCGCGGCGACGATGAACCCGTGCGAGGCGAGTTGGCGCAGCAGCCCGTCGTAGGCGATGGGCCCCGTCCCGGTGCCGTTGCCCCAAAGGATCACCGGGTAGGTGCCGCAGGCGCTCAAACCCGCCGGGCGGTAGACGGTGGTTTCCGGCGCGTCCGTCTCGACGGCGACCGCGAACGGGCCGCGCGCGGCCCAGCCCGTCGACACCGACGAGCAGTCGGTCGCCGCCGCGGCCGTCGAGGTGGGCGCCAAGGCGGCCATGGTGACGACCACGCCGAGCAGCATGAGGTGTTTCTTCATCCGAAGATCTCCTTTGTGGACATTCGCGTTGTGCGCTTGCCCGGAGTATCAACAGATTCACGACGAATGGGACATACGTCTATCTACGTATCCACCCTCGATGATCTTTGGCGCGCCGATTATTCAGCCGCAGGCCACGGCGTGGACACCACCACTCCGACGTGGCCACACGAGCGGTAATCGGCGCGATGCGGAGGGTCGAGAGCGCGCCGCGCGACGAAGGTCCACTGTGGCTAGATCGACTTCTCTTGCCACACAAGCGAAAATCCGGGCAAACGCGCCATCCCGGAAATCGTCCAAGTCCGTCCACACTGGTTCACACGGCGTTCATCTTTGACGTTTATTTTATGCTCCCACCCGACTGCGGCGCGGTGACTCAGTTCACCAGTGGACGGTCCTTGCGGACGCGAAATAAGTGTGTTGTGATCAAGGCAGGAAGAGGTGGCCCGGATTCGGGCCGCAGCGGTTCCTGACCGTCCGGGGGCCGTCGAACATTCCCGTCAGGGCGGCCGCGAGGCGCTTTGATGAGAAGAACCCCACGCTCGACCCACCACGTCACCAGTCTGTGGCTGGTGTTCTTCCTCAACGGCGCCGTGCTGTCCAGTTGGGCGCCGCGCATCCCCGAGGTCAAAGCCGCCTTGGGGCTCTCGGACGCCGCGCTGGGCGTGGCGCTGTTCGGGGTGGCCGCCGGTTCGGTCCCGGCGCTGCTGGGCACCGGCTGGCTGATGCGGTTCGTCAGCGTCCGCGGCCTGTGCGTCGGCTCCAGCCTGCTGTTCGCCGGGCTGCTCCCGCTGATCGCCGCGGCCAGGGACGGGGTGTCCCTCGGCCTCGTGCTCATGCTGCTCGGAGCGGCCAGCGGGTGCCTGGACGTGGCGATGAACACCGCGGGCATCGAGTTCCAGCGGCAGACCCCGGACAAGCCGTCGGTGATCTCGCGCCTGCACGGCGGTTACAGCCTCGGTGTCCTTTTCGGAGCGGCGGGCGGCACGCTCGCCACGAACCTGGACGCGGGCGTCCTCGCCCACTTCGCCACGGTCGCCGTGATCCTGCTGGTGCTCTTGGCCGTGGCGGCGCCGACGCTCCCGCGCACCTCCCCATCCGCCGCCGAGCACACCGCGGCGCCGACCATGTCACCGCTGCGGGGCATCGCGGCGCTCCCCCTCGCGGTGGCGGCGATCGCCGTCAGCGGGCTGCTCGTGGAGGGCATGGTCACCGACTGGTCGGCGCTGCTCGTCGCCCGCGACTTCGCGGGCGGGGTGGACCTCGGCTCGGCGGCCGTCGTCGCGTTCAGCGTCGCCATGTTCGTGTCCCGGTCCTTCGGCGACGCCGTGGTGGCCCGGTTCGGGCAGCGGACCGTCCTGCGCTGGTCCGCGACCACGATCGCGGCGGCCCTGGCGGTGGGGCTCGCCCAGCCCAGCGCGCTCGGCGCGTTCGCGGCGGTGTCGGTGATCGGGCTGGCTCTCGGCCCGGTGTTCCCGCTGTCCATGTCCGTGGCCGCGGAACGGATGCCGCACGCGGTCGCGACCGCCACCGCCAGCGTGAGCGCGGTCGGCTACCTCGCCTACCTCGCGGGCCCGCCGCTGGTCGGCGTGGTGGCCGAGGAAGCGGGCCTCACAACCACCATCGCGATCATCGGGCTGGCCGCCGCGGCGACCACCGCGCTGGCCACCCGCCATCTCGACGCGCACGTGCGCCCTGCTCCCAGCAGGCGACAAGGAGGGCAACGATGAGATCGGCACGCCTGCGTGAAGTGGCGGTCGGCCAGCACTCGCTGGCCGGGCTGCGCGCCTGCCTGACCGGTGAGCGCGCGGACCGCCTCGACGCGACGGGAGCCAGGTGGGCGGCGGCCATGCCCACCGTGTGGCACGTCAACTCCACCTCGGACGGCGGCGGGGTCGCCGAGATGCTCAGGCCGATCCTGGGCTACGGGCACGCGCTGGGCATCGACGTCCGGTGGCTCGTGATCGAGGCGGACACCGACTTCTTCACCACCACCAAACGAATCGACAACGGGATCTCCGGCGTCGCGGGCGACCGGGGGCCGCTCGGCGTGGCGCAGGCGGACCAGTTCCGCCGGGTCAGCCGGGACGCCGCGGCCGACCTGGGGCGGCACGTCCGGCCCGGCGACGTGGTGGTCCTGCACGACCCGCAGACGGCGGGCCTGTGCGAGCACGTCGCCGAACTGGGCGCCATTCCCGTGTGGCGGGCGCACAACGGCGCGGACGAGCCGAACGAGCACACCGTCCGCTCCAGCGCGTTCCTGGCCCCGTTCCTGCGGCGGGCGCGCGGGATCATCACCACCCAGCCGCACTTCCGCGACGTCGTCCTCGCGGGCGGGGGCGGTCTGCCCAGCGCGGCGATCACCCCGTTCATCGACCCGATGTCGGCGAAGAACAACGCGCTCTCGCAGAACCAGGCGCGGTCTCTGCTGGCTGGGTGGGGCCTGCTCGCGGGAGCCGGGGCGCGGGACCCCGGCCAGGTCCCGGGCCTCTTGGTCGTGCGGGAGGGCCCCGCGCCCGCGCCGGAGATCCCGATGGTCGTGCAGGTGTCCCGGTGGGACTCGGTGAAGGACATGGTCGGGGTGATGGACAGCTTCGCGCGGACCGTCGCGCCCGCGACGGACGCCTACCTGAGCCTCATCGGGCCACAGGTCGACGGGGTGGCCGACGACCCGGAAGCGGCCGAGTACTTCCGGCGGTGTCTTGAGCACTGGAACCGGCTGCCCGCCGCCGTGCGGTCCCGGGTCCAGCTGTGCTGCCTGCCGACCGCGGATTCGGCGGCGAACGCCCGGGTGGTCAACGCGGCCCAGCGGCACGCCGCGGTCGTGACCCAGAAAAGCCGATCGGAGGGATTCGGTTTGACCGTCACCGAAGCGCTGTGGAAGGCGCGGCCCGTCGTCGCGACCCGCGTGGGCGGCATCACCACGCAGATCCCCGATTCCCGCTACGGGCGCACCGTCGACCTGCCCGACCCGGATGATTACTTCGGACTGTCCATCACGGAGCTGATCACCGCTCCCGAGACGAGCCGGGCCATCGGCGCCTCGGCGCGGGAGCGGACCCGCGCCCATTTCCTGCCGGACTCGCACTTCCACGCCGAACTGCGCTTCCTCGGCGAGCTGGTCGGCCTGGCGGTGCCCGCGTGAACGTGCTGGCCGTCGGCGCGCACCCCGACGACGTGGAAATCCTCTGCGCGGGAACTCTCGCGCGCTACCGGCGAAACGGCCACACCGTGGGGATCTGCGTGCTGACCAACGGCGATCTCGGCGCGCCCGATGGCGACAAAGCGGAGATCGCGGCGGTGCGGGCGCGTGAGGCCGAGCTTTCCGCGGGCGTTCTCGACGCCCGCCTGTTCCTGCTCGGCGAGCCGGACGGCTTCCTGTTCGACAGCCCGCGGACTCGCGTCGCCTTCGCCGAGGTGCTGCGGGCGTTCCGGCCCGACGTCCTGGTCATCCCCGATCCGCACGACTACCACCCCGACCACCGGGCCGCGGCGGCGATCGCGCTCAACAGCCTCCAACTCGCCGCGTCTCCGTTGCAGCGGACCGCGAGCGCCGCGATCGAGTCACTCCCCGCTGTGTTCCATATGGACACTCTGGCGCTCGTCGGCGCCACCCCGCAGCGCTGGGTCGACATCTCCGACACCTTGGACACCAAGCTCGACATGCTTCGCGCGCACCGGAGCCAGAACGACTGGCTGCGCTGCACGGACGGCACGGATTACCTCGACTATGTCGTCAAACAGGCGGCGCTGCGCGGCCTCCAGTGCGGCGCCGCGGCCGCGGAGGCGTTCCGGGTCCCCGAGTACTTCCCCGTCAACCATTCCGGCCCGACACTGCCCGATCTCCCGGCCTGACCACGAGAACGAGTGAGAACATGTGCGGAATCGCAGGAATCACAGGAATCAACGACATCCGGCAGGCCCTGACCACCGCGCTTGAGCGGCTGGAGTACCGGGGTTACGACTCCGCCGGGATGGCCATCCACGCGGCGGGCGGCATCGACGTGCGCAAGTCCGTCGGCTCGGTGGCCACGCTGGCGGCCGCGCTGCCGCCGGACCCCGTCGCGGGGTCCGGGATCGCGCACACCCGGTGGGCGACGCACGGCGCGCCGTCGACCCGCAACGCGCACCCGCACCTGAGCTACGACAGGTCCATCGCCATCGTCCACAATGGAACCATTCGCAACATCGCGGAACTGCGGGGCGAACTCGACGGCCTCGGCGTCAGCGCCGTCTCGGACACCGACAGCGAAGTCCTCACCCACCTCGTCGCCTGGCACCGCGGCCAAGGCGCCGACACCGAGGCGGCCCTGCGCCTTGTCCTCGCCCGCGTCGACGGGGACTACGCGGTGCTGGTCATCGCCGCGGACCTGCCCGGCACGCTGATCGCGGCGGCGAACGGCAGCCCGCTGCTCATCGGCATCGACGGCCGCGCCGTGCACATCGCCTCCGACCGGGCCGCGCTGGCGAGCGAGTGCACGCACTACTCGCACATCCTCGACGGCGAGGTCGTCACCGTCACCACCGCCGTTCCCGCCGGGCGGGACTGGAAGCCCGCGAGCCGGGAATCCGGTTGGCAGGGCAAGGGATCCTACCCGAACTTCCTGCTCAAGGAGATCAACGACCAGCCGAGCACAACGCGGGCGGCGATCGCCGCGCTGTTCTCGCCGATCGCCCCCGGCTCGCCCGCGGACTGGAGCGCCGCGCTCGACCGCGCCGCGATCAAACGCGTCCGCTTCCTCGGGTGCGGATCGTCGTACTACGCTGGCGAAGTCTCGGCGTCCTTTGTGGAGCATCTCGCGCGCGTCCCGGCCGCGGCCGAGCCCGCGGCGGAGTTCATCCAGCGGCGCCCGGTGGTCGAGCCGGACTGCCTCTACGTGCTCATCAGCCAGTCCGGGGAGACGCTGGACACCCTGCACGCCCACCGGTACCTGCGGCGGCACCCGGTGCAGACGCTGTCGTTCGTCAACGTGGTCGGCTCCAGCCTCGACCGCGACAGCGGCGCGTCGATCCACCTGCGCGCGGGCGCGGAGGTGTCGGTCGCCTCGACCAAGGTGGTGACCAACATGCAGATCGCCGGGCTGGCGCTGGCGGCGTGGCTGGCCCGCGCGGACTACGGCGCGAGATCCGTGGAGCTGCTGGAACTGGACCTGGCGCTGCCGATCCTGCCGACGATCCTGGCGGACCTGTTGGCGGGCAAGGAGGCCGAGATCCGGGCGGCGGCGGAATCGGTGCACGCGTACCGAAGCATGTACTACCTCGGTCGGGGCGCGTCGTGGCCGGTCGCCCGCGAGGGCGCGCAGAAGATCAAGGAAATCTCCTACATCCACGCCGAGGCCTACCAGTCCTCCGAGCTCAAGCACGGGCCGCTCGCGCTGGTCGACCCCGAGCACGTGTCGGTGGTGGTGGCGGCCAACGACGACAGCGGAAACCAGGACGCGACCCTGGTCTCGCAGATCCAGGCCCGCGCCGGGAACGTCGTGGTGTTCTCCCAGCACCAGACCTGCGAGTTCGGCGCGACCACCATCCGGCTGCCCGCCATCCACCCGCTGCTCGACCACATCGTGATGGGGGTGGCGCTGCAACTGTTCGCCTACCACACGGCGACCATCCTCGACCGCGACGTCGACCGCCCGCGCAACCTGGCCAAGAGTGTGACCGTCGAATGAACAACAACCTGGGGACTTCCGAGCGCACCGGCATCCTGCTCCGGATCGGCACGCTGGAGCTGCGCTGCCGCGCGGTCTGCTTCGACCTCGACGGCGTGCTCGCCGACTCGCACGACCACATCGACCGGGCCGTGACCCACTGGGCGGCGAGCAGGCGGATCGGCATGGCAGGCCTGGCCGAGGCGTCGCGCTCCCTCACCGACGTCGAGTTCGTCCGGATGGCCGCGCCGCACCTGGACCCGGAGACCGAGGCGGGCGAGATCCAGCGCATCGAGTACGAGCTCGCCGCGGACACCCCGCCGATGCCCGGCGCGCTGGAGCTGTACCGCAGCGTCCCCCGGCGGGCGACGGCGATCGTCACCTCCGGCAGCCGCCACGTCGTGACCCGCCGCCTGTGCTCGCTGGGGATCGCGGACCCGAACATCCTCATCAGCGCCGACGACGTGACCGAGGGCAAACCGGCCCCGGAGCCCTACCGCGCGGCCCTGCACCTGCTCGACACCGACCCCCATGAGGCGATCGCCATCGAGGACACGGTCGTGGGCGCCCGAGCCGCCAAGGCCGCGGGCATGTCCGTGATCGGCGTCGGGGAACGGCTGTCCCGCGACTGGGCGAACACGCTGTTCGCGACGTGCGTGCCGACCCTGCGGCACATCACCGCCACCGCGGCTTGAGGCGCCTGGTAAGCGGGATCACCTTCAACTAAGGCTAGCCTTACCTTAGTATTGCTGCGTGATCTCCTCCCACCAGAACCCCAGGAGCGCCCGGTGAGCCGTCCCCTGCGCGTCGCCGTGGTCGGCGCCGGTCCCGCCGGGATCTACACCGTCGACGCGCTGGTCAAGTCCGGGGCGCGGGTCAGCGTGGACCTGTTCGAGCGGATGCCCGCGCCGTTCGGCCTCATCCGGTACGGGGTCGCGCCCGACCACCCCCGGATCAAGGGCATCGTGGACGCGCTGCACCGCGTGCTGGAGAAGCCGGGCGTGCGCCTGTTCGGCAACATCGACTACGGCACGGACCTCAAACTGGAGGAGTTGCGCCAGTTCTACGACGCCGTCGTCTTCGCCACCGGCGCGGTGAACGACCGGCCCCTCGACATCCCGGGCGTCGACCTCGACGGCAGCCACGGCGCGGCCGAGTTCGTCTCCTGGTACGACGGCCACCCCGACGTGCCGCGCACCTGGCCGCTCACCGCCCGCTCGGTGGCCGTCCTCGGCGCGGGCAACGTGGCGCTGGACGTGGCCAGGGTGCTGGCCAAGTCCGCCGAGGAGATGCTGGCCACCGAGATCCCGGACAACGTCCACGCGGGCCTGGCCGCCAACGCGGTCACCGACGTGCACGTGTTCGGCAGGCGCGGGCCAGCCCAGGCCAAGTTCACCCCGCTGGAACTGCGGGAACTGGACCACTCGCCCACTGTCGAGGTGATCGTCGACCCGGCGGACATCGAGTTCGACGCGGGCTCGCTGGCCGCCATCCGCGGCTCCAAGCAGGTCGACATGGTGGTCAAAACCTTGCAGGAATGGGCAATCCGCGACATCGGCGACCGCCCGCGCAGGCTGCACCTGCATTTCTTCCACGCCCCGGCCGCCATCCTCGGCGCCGACGGCAAGGTCACCGGCCTGCGCACCGAGCGCACCGAGTTGACCGGCGACGGGAACGTGCGCGGCACCGGGGTGTTCCACGACTGGGACGTCCAGGCCGTGTACCGGGCGGTGGGCTACCTGTCGACGCACCTGGCGGACCTGCCGTTCGACCACGTCTCCGGCACCGTCCCGCACAGCAGGGGCCGCGTGCTGGACATGGACGACGACCTGGTGCCCGGCGTCTACGTGTCCGGCTGGATCAAGCGCGGCCCGATCGGCCTCATCGGCCACACCAAGGGCTGCTCGTCGGAGACGGTGGCGTCCCTGCTGGCCGACGCCCCGACCTTGCGCCCGGCGGCCCAGCCCGACCCCGGCGCGGTGGTGGCGTTCCTGGACCAGCGCGGCATCGAGTTCACCACCTGGCAGGGCTGGAAGAATCTCGACGCCTACGAGCGGGCGCTCGGCGAGCCGCACGGCCGCGAGCGCATCAAGGTCGTGGACCGGCCGGAGATGGTGCGGGTGTCCCGCCAGGGCTGAAACTTTCCGAATCGGAAACTTTGCAGAGTCGGCAAGTTTGGCTAGCCTGGGTGGCATGGCCACGGACGACGACGGGTTGCGCGAACGCAAGAAGCGGGAAACCCGGCTCGCGCTGAGCCAGGCGACGATCCGACTCGCCTTGGCGCACGGGCTGGACAACGTGTCGGTGGCGGACATCGCCGCGGCGGCGAACGTCTCCGAGCGCACCTTCCGCAACTACTTCGCCAACAAGGCCGAGGCGGTCGTCGCCACCCACGTCGCGCGCGGACAGCGCATCGCCGAGACACTGCGCGAACGGCCCGCCGACGAACCGCTCTGGGACGCCCTCACCCACGCGGTCGTCGCCCAGTTCGAGCCCGCGGCGACGCCAATCCCGGACGACCGGTATCCCACGGCGCTACGGAAACTGCTCGCCGAGCCCGCGATCCAGCACGAGGTGTTCCGCGCCCACGCCGCCGCGCAGGACGAGCTGACCGTCGCCGTCGCCGCCCGCACCGGCACCACCGCGGACGACCTGTACCCGCGGATCGTCGCCGCCATGGTCAGCGCCGGACTCGGCACAGCACTGGCCCACTGGTCGCGCGACCCCACCCAGCCGATCGGGCCCGTGCTGCGCGAAGTCTTCTGCCAGCTCCGAGCCGGGGCGCCCGACCCCGCACAGAAATGAGAAACGCCAACATGACCGTGAACCACTCGGGCTTCTGCGGGAACTGGGCGAGGTAGGTTGGCCGCACAAGCCCATCGGGCGCCGACCTCCCGCCTTGCCCAGCCCACCACCAAAGCAACGGGCCAAGACCAACAGCCTGTTTGGGTGGTTCGCCTTGATTTGGGGGAAATGGGCCTAAACTCGCGGCGCGGGTGGGGTTCCTTCGCCCCGCCTTTTAACCCGCGCAGGCCCATTTCGAGGGACCCCAAATCAAGGCGAACCACCCAAACAGGCACCCACCAGGGCCCCACAGCGAACCACCCAATGCGGTCATCATCGGCGGCAGACCCAACGGCTAATGCTCACCCGCCAACTCGCACTGGACGACATTCGGCCAATCGGATCGGCTTTGCGCGAGGTCATCAACCAAAACCGCGCCGGGGCACCCGACCCCGCACGAACGTGAGGAACGCCAACGTGGATGTGGATGTGGTTGTCGTCGGCGGTGGGCCCAACGGGCTGATGCTCGCCTGTGAACTCGCGCTGGGTGGGGTCCGGCCGGTGGTGCTGGAGCGGCGCGCCGAACCCGGTGACGAGCCTCGGTCGAACGGTCTCGTCGGGCAGGTCGTGCGCGTGGTCGACCGGCGCGGGCTGTTCGAGCCGCTCAGTGGCCACCCCGGGCCGCCGCGGCCCAACAATGGCTACTTCATGTTCGCCGCGATGCCGCTCGACCTCAGCGTGATCGCGGACAGCCCGGTCCACACCCTCCCGGTGCCCGAGGCGACCACCGTGCGGGTTCTGGAGGAACGCGCGAACGAACTCGGCGCCGACATCCGCCGCGGGCACGAGTTCGCTGGGCTCGCCCAGGACGAGGACGGCGTCACCCTCACCGTCGACTCCCCCGCCGGGACCTACGGGCTGCGCGCCCGATACGTCGTCGGAGCCGACAGCGCGCACAGCCCCGTCCGCAAGGCCGCGGGCATCGGCTTTCCCGGTGTCACCCACGACCGGACCACCAGCCGCACCGCGCACGCCACCCTGCCCGCGGACTGGCTCGACCCCGCGACCGGCGCGCTGACCGTGCCCGGCCACGACCCGATCCTGCCGTTCGTCCCCCTCCGCACCGCGCGCGGCGGCTTCTCCCACGCGCCGCTCCCCGGCCGCCCGCCCCTGGTCACGACTGTCGAGTGGGACGCCCCGGCGTCCGCCGAGCCGGTGACCCTCGCCGAGCTGCGGGCCAGTGTCAGCCGGGTGCTGGGCGTCGATGTCCCGCTTGGCCCGCCGACCGGCGAGGGGCCGCACGCGCTGCGCCGCATCGACGGCGGCAACACCCGGGTCGCCGACCGGTACCGGGCAGGCCGGGTGTTCCTCGTCGGCGACGCGGCGCACGTGTTCGCCGCGGGCGGCACGGGCCTCAACATCGGCATGCAGGACGCGGTGAACCTGGGCTGGAAGCTCGCGGCGGCGGTCAACGGCGGCGCCGACGTCCTCGACACCTACGAGGCCGAGCGCCGCCCGGCCGCCGACCGGGCCGTCACCTTCGCGCAGGCCCAGGCGGCGCTGCTCGCCCCCGGCGACGACGTCACCGGCCTGCGCCGACTGTTCGGCGAGCTGCTGGCCCAGCCGGGCGTCACCCGGGCCGTCGCCGACCTCGTCGCGGGCGCGGACGTCCGCTACCCGGTGGCCGAGGACGCCCACCCGCTCGCCGGGTGGCTCGCCCCCGACCTCGACCTGCGCACCCCAGACGGCGTGGTCCGCCTCGCCGAGCTGGCCAGGCGGGCCCGGCCGCTGCTGATCGACCTGACCGAAACCGGCGGCCTGCGCGCGGACGGCGTCGAGGCCGTGCGCGCCACCGCGGACACCGACGTCACCGCGCTCCTGCTCCGCCCGGACTCGCACGTGGCGTGGGCGTCGAGCGACGCCCACCCGGACCCGGTCACCCTGCGCGCGGCCGTCCAACGCTGGTTCGGTCCCTGAGCGGCGACCCGGCCGGGAACCCTGCCGACCTTCCCGGCACTTGTCACGACGGCCACGATCCCCGGCCACAAACACTACGGCGCAGTAAGAATTGTGGCGTTCCTGTTCCCTACCTGCGGGTTTGCCTGCCACACTCGGTGGCCCACCGGGAGGCGCCATGTACGTAGGATCGACTGAAGACCGTTCTGATCGCAGGCTGCGCGCGCCGGAGGCTGCGGGCAAGGCGCTGCGACCGGCCGTGCGCGACGGCCTGTTCGCGCCGTTCGCGCTGGTGTGCGGGGCGGCGTTTCTGGCGCTGTACGCGGGCAGCGGCGCGACGGATGTCTGGTTCGCGTGGACGACGGCGAGCCCGCTCACGGCCACCACCCTGGGGGCCGGGTTCGGCGCGGCCGTGGTGCTGTTCGCGCTGGCCGCGCTGGAGCCGGGCTGGGCGAACGCCCGGATCGCGGCCTTCGTCCCGCTCGTCCTGGCCTGCGGCACCATGCTCGCGGTCAACTCGCACGGCGGCGAGCTGCACCTGCCCCGTGACATCGCCTCGCTGAGCGTGCCCGTCGCGGACCTGTGGCTGTTCGCGCTCGGGGTCGTGCCGCTGCTGCTCACGGTGGTGACGCTGCCGCCGCAGCTCAGCCGCCGGGAGGACGAGGGGGACCGCACCGCGCCGATGCCCGGGTGGGCGCGGTTCGTCGCCGGGCTCGAAGGGGCCGGGCTGCTGGCCGCCGGGGCGGCGTTCTTCGCCCGCCCCGAAATGTTCGGGTCGTGGTGGCCGTGGCCGGTGAGCGCGCTGGACCTGCGCCAGCTGTCCGTGCTGATGGTCGTGATCGGCCTGGTGATCTTGCAGGCGACCGTCGGCGGGGACCTGCGGCGGGCCGCGGTCGGCCTGGCCGCGCTGGTCTCGTTCGGGGTGCTCGCCCTGGCGGGCGTGCTCTACTACGGCGACGAGGTGCGCTGGCAGTCGCCGTCCGCGTGGGTTTTCACCCTGTCCGTGGTGGTCCTGCTCGGCACCGGCGCGGTCGGCCTGCTGCTGCTCGGCCTGCTGCGGGTGGCGCTGCCGGTGCTGACCGCGGTGACCGGCGCGAAGTCCGACGCTCCCCCGTCGATCGGGCGCCTGCTGACGCTGGCCCGGTCCGCCCGCTCCACGATCCCGCCACACGCCGACCACGGCTTCTTCGGCCCCGACTCGGTGACCTGGAAGGTCTGGACCTACCCGACCTCGCTCACCGTGGGTTTCCAGCGCGCCGTCGTGGTCGAGGAACTGGACCCCGCTTTGGTCGCCTCCGTCGACGCGACCAAAGCGATCCGCACCCGCCCGCGCACCCGCTACGACCGCACCCTGCGCTATTTCGCGATGGTGGCGTTCGCGGGTACCCGCGACACCATGAAGGCCGCCGACGTGCTGGTCAAGGTCCACTCCATCGGCATCGGCATCGAACCGGGCAGCGGCCAGCCCTACGACGCGAACGACCCCGACTCGCAGCTGTGGATCCACATGACCGCCTGGCACTCGATCCTCTACGCCTACGAGAAGTACGGCCCCGGCAAACTCACCCCGGACGAGGAGGCCCGCTACTGGGCCGACTGCGCCACCGCGGCCGAACTGCAAACCTGCGACCCCGCCGACATCCCCCACGACCGCGACAGCGTGCGCACCTACTTCGAGTGGATGCGCCCCCAGTTGGTCGGCTCCCCAGTCGCCCAGTCCACAATGGACCACCTGCTGCACGCGGAGGCGATGCTGCCCCCCATGCCCCCCGTGTACTGGCCCGGGACCCTGATCACCACCACCGCCCTGCGCATAGCCACCATCGCCACCATGCCCCACTGGATGCGCGACATGGCAGGAATCCACCAAAGCCGCCTGCTGGACGCGCTAATCGTGCCGGTCATGCGAATCTCCTTCCGCCTAAGCCGACTCAGCCGCTGGTTCCAACTAGCCGCCCTGCACCTGCTGTCCCCCTCAACTGTCCCCATCGTGGCCCCAGTCCTCCTCAACATCCCACCCACCACCCCCGAAACCCTCACCCCCACCGAAGCCCGCACCCGCCACAACTTCCCCAAACCCGCAGAAGCCCACCTAACCCTACGAGCCACCCAACACCACCGCGTCTTCGGCGACCGCCAACCCCCCAGCGACATCGGCCTAACCGAGTCCGACCCCATCCTGGGCCCACGCACCCGATAACCCCGCTCCTGCCAGATACCCAATGGGCCAAAGCAAAGAGCAGCAGACCCGCCCTCCACGAAGCCGAACCACCGCCCGCCCAGTGCTCGATGGGGCGAAATGAGCAGCGAACCCACCCCCTGCCAGGCCGCACGTAACCCTGCCAGGTGCTCGATGGGGTGGAGTGGTTTCTTTGGGGGAGAAGGAAGATCCCTAAACTCGCCGTGGTCGTGGGGCCGAAGGCTCCCCACCCGTCTTTCCCACGACGGGATCTTCCTTCGTAGGGGCCCCAAAGAAACCACTCCACCCCATCGAGCAGACAGACCCAGAGCAGCCCCAGCAAATCACCGAGCCACCCCCTCCCGCGCCCGCACCTCCCGCCCCGAAACCTCACCAACAACCCCAACAGACTCACCAAACAACCGAGCCAACCACCAAGGAAGCCACCAGTTGTAACGCCCAAACAGCCGCAACATCACCGGAACCAACACCAACCGCACCACCGTCGCATCGATCGCGACAGCCACCGCGAGAGCAAATCCAATCTGCCGGATCTCAATGCGGTCAGCGGTAAGCAGAGCAGCGAAAACCGTCACCATGGCGCTCGCGGCAAGGGTGATCGGCAGGGCCGTCTGCCGCATCCCCGCGGCCACCGCGATCCGGTTGTCGCCATGTTCGCGGTAATGCTCCTGAATGCGGCGCATGAGGAACATCTCATAGTCCATGGAGATCGCGAACAGGGTGACGAAGGTGACCACGGGGAGGTAGAAGTTGAGCACCCCGGTCGAGTCGACTTCATAGACCTGGGTGAGCAAACCGAAGGTCGCCGCGGCGGACAGGAAGTTCATCACGATGGCCTTGAGTGGGATCACCAGGCTGCGGAAGCAGAAGAACAAGAACAGCGCCGAGATGACCAGCACGAAGCCGATGATCCACCACGTTTTCCCGGTGACCTCGGAGATGAGGTCGGCCACAGTGGCCGCCGGGCCGGTGACGCCCACCGGCTGACCGGGGGGCAGGTGGTTCGGCGCCATGGTTCGCAGCCAGGTGATGAACGCGGTGGTGTCCGGCGAGTCGACGGGCAGGGTGGGGACCACGTTGACCAGGGTGGCGTCTTCGCCGTTGTCCAGGACCAAGACGTCGACGACGCGGGGGTCGGCGAGCAGCGCGGCCGTGAGCGGCGCGGTGTCCGGGGCGGGGGCGCCCGCGGGGCGCGGCAGCATGATCTGGGACGCCGCGGTGAGTCCGGGCAGTGAGTCCTCTTCGATGTGCAGGAAACCCTGCCCCGAGTCGGTGGCGCCCATCGCGGGGCGGTCGAGGTCCAGTCCCAGCCGGAAGTCCAGCGCGGGCGCCGCGGCCAGGGCCAGCGCGACGGTCGCGGCCGTGAGGTAGCGCCATGGGCGCCGCATGAGGTGGTGCGCCCAGCGGGTCCAGCGCGCTCCCGTGTCGGCCGCGTTTTTCCGCCGCCACGGCAGGGTTCCCAGGTCCAGCCAGCGCCCCGCCAGGCCGAGCAGCGCGGGCATCAACGTCAGGGCGGCGGCCACCGTGACCGCGGCGACGATGACGACGCCGACGAAGCAGTCGCGGAAGATGTCCGAGCTGACGAACAGCAGTCCGCACGAGCACAGCGCGATCGCCAGACTGGAGACGCACGCGGTGACCCCGGCCGTGGACGTCGCGGTGGCGATCGCCTCGTCGTGGGTTCGGCGGGCTCTGATCTCCTGCCGGTAGCGCAGCAGCATGAGAATGGCGTAGTCCAGCCCGAGCGCCCAGCCCGTCATCACGGCGAGGGTGAGGACGAGGGTGTTGGTGGGCGCCACGAACGACACGAGTGAGAGCAGGCCGACGCCCACGGCGACGACCATGCCGCCGAACACCAGGGGCAGCGCCGTCGCGCCGACCGCGCCCAGGCCCAGCAGCAGGATCACCGCGACAATCGGGAGCGCGACGCTTTCCGCCCGGCGCAGGTCGGCCATGTCGATGTCGCGCAGGTCCACGAAGATCGATGACACGCCGACCAGCGACGCGTGGACCTTGCCCTGGGACGCCTCCGCCGTGGCTTGCCGCAGCGCCGCCTGCTGCGCGGGCACCGCGGCGGCGCGCGCGTTGTCGTCGCCGGTGAGGCCCGCCAGGGCGTACGCGGTGCGTGGGTCGAGGTGCCCTCGGGCCATCGGCGGGTCGGCCTGGACGGCGCTGACCCCGGGTTGCGCGCGGAGCATGGCCGAGCCAGCCGACACCGCGAGTTGGAAAACAGGGTCCTGCGACGTGATTTCCGCCGAATGGAAAACCACGATCATCTGCTCGTCGCCCAGTTCCGGGAAGGTCCGCGACAGCACCTCGCCGGTTGTCGCCGAGTCCGAGTCGGCGACCCGCAGCGGCAGCGTCCCCAGGGCGCCAAACAGGTGCGGCAGCAGAGTCAGCGACAGCAGCACCGCGGCGGCCCACAGGCCGATGACCAGTTTCGGGCGGCGGGCAGACCCGGTCCCGAGCGCGCGCACCACGGTGTGGACGCCGCCCGGGAACCGGGGACCGCCGTTGACCATTCGCACAGATCAGACCACCCTCAGGACGCCGGGACCCCGAAAACCGCGGTCACGGTTCCCGTTCCGTCGCTGATCCCGAAAAGCGGGCACAGACCGGTGTTGGGCGCGTTTCCGCTGACCCGGGCGGACTCGCCGGGGAAGACCGCGCTGTCCTCGGTCGCCCGGCCGGTCGCCTCGGCGAAAACGTGCCGGGCGGCCTGGTTGTCGTTTTCCACCGACTGCTCGTCGATGTTCTCGATCACGGTCGTGCCCACGACCTTGCCTCGCTGCTGGGTCTTCGCGTACCAGGTGATGCGCACCTGGCCGGAGTCGACGCGCTGCTGGACGCAGCTCGCCCGCCCGGAGCCGGTGAACTCCACTTTGGCCGACCGCAGACCGTCGGCGGAATGGTCGGGCGAGTAGCAGTTGTCCAGCGTCCCGACACCAGAGCCCTGGATTTCCCTGGGCAGGGAGGTGACCGCGGGACTGAACTGGGCTCGCACGGTTCCGCTGCACACCAGCCGCGGCTTGGTCGCCTCGGCCGCGGCCTGCGCCCGCTCGGGAAACCCGATCACGGTGGCGGCCCCGGCCAGCACGGCGCCCGCGGCCAACGCGGCGGCCAGCAGGGCTGTGCGCACCCTGAGGCCGCCCGGTTGGTCATCGGTTTGATTCATCACTACCTCCTGAAAAAGGTCGGATTGGTCCACATGCGACAAAGGCGGAGTTCACACTTCCGCCGAGACGGTCGCCGCGGGCTTTCGCGGTTCGATTTCCGCGTTCCGGGCGATCGTGAGTGGACCTGGTTGTGCGACGACAGTGATGTCAGCGATATCAGCAACATCACTGACATCAGTGACATCACTGGGTTCTCCGATCTTGGCACCCCCTTCCACCGGGGCGGCGAGGCCATTGCCGAGACGGCGAACGATCAGCCTGCTCAGGCTGCTGATGTTGCCGCCGCCGATGAGGTCCATCGGGGAGAGCTGGTTGCCGAAGTGGGCGCGGAACTTTCCCAGCAGTTCCGCCGCCATCAGCGAGTCGATGCCCAGTTGGTCGAGCCTGCGTTCCCGGTCGACGCGCTCGGCGGGGATCTGCAGCACCATGGCGACGAGGGCGATGATCGCGTTCTCGATCAGTTCGGCCGCTTCCTCCGCGCTGCCCGCGGTGGACAGCGCGCGGCGGAACTCCTCGATCCGCTCGTCGTTCTCGGAGACCGTGCCGAAGTTGAAGTACCTGAACCGCGGCGAGGTCTCCAGGTCGGGAATCAGCCGCGCGAGGCGGTTCCAGTCGGCGCGCACCGCCATCGGCGCGGGGTCCTCGCCCGCGGCGAGGGCATCCAAGGCCGCGCGCGCGTCGGCGGGGCTGATGGCCAGGAATCCCAACTGGTCGAGCACACGGCTCAGTTCCTCGTCGCGGGACACATAGCCGACCTCGCCGATGGCGCCCCAGGCCACGGTGGCGCCGGGGAGACCGCAGGCACGGCGATGCCGGGCCAGCGCGGCCAGGAACAGGTTGCCCGCCACGTAGTTGGACTGGCGAAGGTTGCCGACCTCGGCCGCGGCGGAGGAAAAGGCCAGGAACAGGTCCACTTCGCGGTCGCGGGTGAGGGTGTCGAGAATCCAGCCCGCGGTGAGCTTCGGCGCCAGCGCCGTCGCGAAGCGGCGCGGGTCCAGCTCGCCGAGCGGATCGTCGTCGAGGACCATCGCCGCGTGCAGCACGCCGCGCACCGGATGGCCACTGCTGTCCAAAGTGGACAGCAGATCGGCCACCGCCGCCGGATCGGTCACGTCGACCGCGTGGGCCTGGGCCGCCACGTCGCGGGCGGCGAGCCGGGCGACGGTTTCCTCGGCCTCCGGAGCCCGCGCGCCGCGGCGGCTGACCAGGGCGATCTTCCTGGCTCCCCGCTCGGCCAGCCACTCGGCGGCGGCCGCGCCGAACCCCCCGGTTCCGCCGGTGACCACGTAGGTGCCCTCGGCCGACAGGCGCGGCGGCCGCGGCGGGCATTCGACGGTGACCGGGTGGGTGAAATCAATGACGATCTTGCCGATGTGCCGGGAATGGCGCATCAGCTGATAGGCATCGGTGATCCGGTTCGCGGGGAAGACGCGCCGCGGCAGTGGCTGGTAGACGTCGTCATCAATCCGCTGGACGATCTGGTCGAGCGTGCCGGACGCCAGTTCCGTGTGGGTCAGCAGCGCCTGGTCGAGGTCGACGCCCATGACCATGACGTTGTTGCGCAGCGGGCGCATCTGCAGCCGCTTGTTCTCGTAGAGGTCGCGTTTGCCCAGTTCGATGAACCGGCCGTAGGGACGCACCAGGTCGAGGCTGCGCCGCAGGTACTCGCCCGCGAGGGAGTTGAGCACCACATCGACCCCGGCCCCGTCGGTGATGGCGCGGACCTGGTGGACGAACTCCAGGCTGCGGGAGTCCAGCACGTGCTCGACGCCGATCAGCCGCAGGTAGTCCCGTTTCTCCGCACTGCCCGCGGTGGCGATGACCCGCGCCCCGACGTGCCGGGCGTGCTGGATGGCCGCCAGCCCCACTCCCCCGGCCGCGCCGTGGATCAGCACCGTCTCTCCCGCGCTGAGCTGGGCGATCGTGCCCAGGCTGTGGTAGACGGTGGCGAACGCCGCAGGCAAGGTGGCGGCCTCGGCGAAGCCGAGATACGGCGGAATGCGCTTCACCAGGTCCGCCCTGGTGACCACGTGCGAGGCGAACGCGGCGGGCGCGATGGCCAGCACCCGGTCGCCGGGGACCACCGCGGTGACCGCGCTGCCCACCTCGACCACCACGCCCGCGCACTCGATGCCCAGTGAGCCGCCCGCGATCGATCCGGTGTACCCGGATTCCAGCGCGTCCACGGGCACGATTCCCAGCGCCCACAGCACATCGCGGTAATTCAGCGCGGCGGCGCGGACCTCGACGCGCACCTCGTCAGGTCCGAGGTCCGGGTGATCAGCGGCGACGAACGCGAGGTCGAACGCCATGCCGTGCTCGCGCACCACCATCCGGTACGGGAGGTCGTCCGCCGGGGTGAGCAGCCGCGTGGGCGGCGCGGCGGGCACGAGCCGGGGCACGAACCGGCCGCCTTCGCCCAGCACGATCTCGTCTTCGTCGCTGTCCTGGCCCTGCGCGGCCAACAGCTCCCCGGCGAGCCGGTGGGCGTCGGCGTCCGGGTCCGCGGAGCGGTGCAGCGAGATCCGGGTGTTGCCGAGGTCGGGCAGCTCGTTGGCCAGGGTGCGGGCAACGCCCCACGCGGCGGCGTGCAGTGGCGCGAGCGGCCGCTCCGGGTGCGGCAGTGCCCCGCTGGGGTGGGTGACCAGGTACAGGTGGGCGTCGCGCCCGTCGGGCAGGTCCGCGCAGCGGCCGCTCACCGCCTTGAGCGTCATTGCCCGGCGAATGGTCACCTCGGTCGCAGCCAGCGCGTCCTCGGCGCTGTCGGCGTCGAGGATGAGGACGTAACACACTGTCGTCCCGGTCTCTGGCACCGAAGGCGTCCAGTCCTCCGGATCGTCGGGCACCCGCTGCACGGAGGCAGGCGATCCCGTCGCGGCCAGCCTGGCCGCGACGGCCTGGGCCAAGTCCTCCTCACCGGGTCCTTCGGTGAGGATCAACCAGCCGAGATCGGGCACCCCGGGCAGGTCGGGCACGGGCGACGGACAAGGCGGACGCTGGGCGAACAGCACTGACATGTCGTCGGCGTCGGCGTGCTGCACGGCGCTGAGCCGGACCACATCGGCGAATCCCGCCTGGGCGATCACCTCGGACCACCGTTCGCGCGCAAGGAAAGCCGTGTCGGGCCGCAGGTCGGTGTCGGTGAACTGCCACGCGCTCGGCAGCAGGCCGAAGACCGGCAGGAGGAAGTCCGGCCGGTGCGTTTCGGCCACAAGGAGATACCCGCCCGGCGCGAGCAGCGACCGGACCTGGCCGAGGGCTTCGCGCAGGTCGCTGGTGGCGTGCAGCACGTTGCTCGCGATGACCAGGTCGAACCCGGCCGCGCCGAACCCCTGCTTATCGAGGTCGCGGTTTAGCTCAAGGGCGCGGTAGTCGATGAAGTCGTAGGCGGCGAACCGGTGCTGCGCGCGGGGGAAGAACACCGGCGAGATGTCGGTAAAGACATAGTGGGTCCGGTCCGGCGGCAGCACCGGCAGCACCGCGGCTGTCGTCCCGCCGGTGCCCGCGCCCAGTTCCAGCACCCGCAGCACCCGGTCCGACGGCGCGGCGCTCACCAGCTGGCGAACGAGGATCGCGGCGCGGTGGTTCACATCGGCCATCGGGGGGAAATCGGAGTAGTAGTGCTCCAGGGTGTCGATGCCGGTGCCGGAGAACAGCATGTCGAGCGGATCGCATTTTCCAGTGAGCACGTCGGCCAGGTGCAGCCCGCTGCGGCCACGCAGGGTCAGATCGGCGAGCATGCCCCCTTGCTCGCCATGCTGTGCGCGGAACAGGGCCAGGGGGTCTGGTCGCTCGATGACCATCCACCGCGCTTCCTCCGCCTCGTCGGGGAGCCGCCGCAGCAGGCCGTGGTCCTCGGCGAGCCCGGCCAGGAAGGTCACGAACCGGGCGTGCTCGGCCGTCACCCCGTTCTCGGTCAGCGTCCGCACGCTGACGACCGGCTCCGCCCCGAGAATCCGGAGGAACGCCGCCACCGCGAAGTGCGCGCTGCACTCACAGGCGAAATCGGCCAGACCAGCGCGATCTCCCGGCACGGGGTCCGCGCCGATCAGCGCGGTCAGCTCCGGACCCGCCGCGCGGACGATGTCGCTGGGTGTGCCTGGCAGCGGGGCGGGAGCGGTGTCGTCCGTCGTCGGCGCGGCCCGCAGGACCGTGCTGACGTGCTCGACCGGCACCGCGCTGTCGACCGGGAACCGCCGCAGCCTGCACTCGCGCAGTTCCACGGCGACCGCGCCGTCCTGGTCGAGGACGTCGACGTCGAAGACGGCCTCCACCTCGCCCAAGGCGCGCAGCCGGGCATGGGCGAACCCCTCCGCGGTCGGCGCGGCCCAGACCCTGGCCTGTCCGACGCCGATCGGAATGAACGCCTGGCCGTGCGCGGCGTCGCGCAGCAGCGGCAGCACTGTCTGCAGCGCGCCGTCGAGGATGGCCGGGTGCGCCTCGAACCCGTCGACCGGGCCGGGATAGGTGTAGGCGGACAGCGCCTCGCCGGTGGCGGGGTCGTAGGGAAGGTCATCGACAACTCGGAAAGCGGGCCCGTAATTCAGTCCGGCGCCTGCGGCGTAGCCATAGTGCTCCGCGACGGGCAGCCGGTGGCCGAGCCGGTTGCGCACGGCCTGCAGGTCGACCGGCGCGGGCGCGGGCCCGACCCGGTGCCGCACCCGGCCGCGGGCGTGCACCCGCCACTGCCCGTCGCCCACCGGCTTGCTGGCCACCCGCACGACGCCGTCCTCGTCGGACACCGAGGTCTGCACCCGGGGCAGCGGCTCGTCTCCCTCGCCGGGCAGCACGAACGGGGACGTGATCTGCAGGTCCGCCAGCTCGACCGCGGCGCCCAGCGCGCGGCGGCCAGCGGCCAGCGCCATCTCCACGTACGCGGTGGCGGGCACCACCACCGTCTCGCCGATGCGGTGGTCGGCGAGCCACGCGCTCGGCGTCGAACCGATCTCGCCCTCCCAAGTGGGCTCGGCCACCGACGCGCGGCGGCCGAGCAGCGGGTGCTCGGCGCTGCCGCCGGGCCACCAGCCGGGGTCGCCGTGCCAGTGCCGTTCGCGCTGCCAGGGGTACGCGGGCAGGTCGACCACCCGGCCGGGCCGGGGGAAGTGCTCGGCCACGGCCGCCCGGGGAGACGCGGCGAGCACCGCCGCGCTGACGGTCGCGCCCACGCTCGCCGCGTCGCCCTGGCGGGTCATGGCGGCGATCGGGACCACCGATCGGCCCTCGGCTGTGGTCACGCGGCGCAGATAGCTGCCGAGCACCGGGTGCGGGCTGATCTCGACCACGATGTCGAACCGCTCCTCGGCCAACGCGGTGGCGGCCGCGCCGAACAGGACAGGCAGCCGCGTGTTGCGCCACCAGTAGTCGCCGTCGAGTTCGGCGCCGTGGACCGGCTCGCCGGTCACGGTCGAGATCATCGGGATGCGGGTCGCGGTCGGCCGCAGCCCGGCCAGCGCCGCCCGCAGCGGCTGCTCGACGGCGTCCATCTGCCAGCTGTGGAAGGCGTAATCGATGTCCAGCCGCCGAACGAAGACCTCGTCCGCGGCGAGGTCGCGTTCGAGGTCGGTCAGGGCGACGATGTCCCCGGAGATCGTGACGTCGCGGTCGCCGTTGATCGCGGCGATCTCCAGCAGGCCCCGGTACCTGGCCAGCACGGCGCGGGCCTCGGTTGGCGACAAGCCGACCGCGGCCATGCCGCCCAGGCCCGCGGTAGCGGCTTGGGCGCGGCTGCGGCCGATGAGGATCTGGGCCGCGTCGGCGAGGTCCAGCGCGCCCGCCGCCCACGCCGCGGCGACTTCCCCGCCGCTGTAGCCGATCACCGCACCGGGGACCACGCCCTCGGCGGCCAGCACCCGCACGAGCCCGGCCTGGAGGACGAACAGCATCGGCTGGGCGAACTCGGTGAGCGCCGCCCGCCCGGTGTCCTCCGCCGTGCGCAGTTCGGCCAGCACCGACCAGCCCAGCAGCGGCGCGAACACCGCGTCGATCTCCTCGACCGCAGCGCGGAACACCGGGTTCTCCGCGCACAGCGCAGCGCCCATCCCCGGCCACTGCGAGCCGTTGCCCGAGAAGGCGAACGCCACATTGCCGTGGTGCGCGCCGCGCGCCACGGCCGCGCCCGCGACCGCCTCGCCCTCGGCGAGCGACTCCAGTTGCGCCGCGGCCAGGGCGAGCGTGGTCGCCAGCGCCACCATGCGGTGATCGTGGCGCGCCCGGCGGGCGGCGGTGTGGCACAGGTCGGGGAACTCGGCGGGGTCCGCGCCCGCGAGGCGCTTGGCCGCCAGCCGCGCGGCCTCGGCCAGCGCCGCCGGGCCGCGCGCCGAGACGACGAACGGCAGCGCCTCCGCGCCCGTGCCGCTCTCGATCTCGTGCCGCGGGCGGGACCGGTCGGGATCGGGATCGGCGGACGGCGGCAAGGACAGGATCGCGTGGACGTTGACCCCGCCGAACCCGAACGAGTTGACCCCCACCACCGGCTCGTCGGCCTCCGGCAGCGGGCGCAGGTCGGTGACCGGCTCCAAGCCCAATCCGGCGAAGTCGATCTCGGGGTTGAGCGGGGTGGCGTGCAGCGACGCCGGTATCGCCCGGTGGCGCAGCACCAGCATGGCCTTGGCCAGCCCGGCCATGCCCGACGCGGGTTCGAGGTGGCCGAGGTTGCTCTTCACCGACCCGACCGGCAGCGGCCCGGCCGTGCGGCGCACCCCCAGCGCCCGGCCGATCGCCTGGCACTCGGCCGGGTCGCCGACCAGCGTGCCGGTGCCGTGCGCCTCGAAGTAGGCCACCTGGCCCGGGTCGATCTCGCACCGGTCGTACAACCGGCGCAGCAGCGCCTCCTGCGCCTCGGCGTTGGGCAGCGCGATCCCCATCGTGCGGCCGTCGTTGTTCATGCCGGTGCCGCGCAGCACCGCGTGAATGCGGTCCCCGGCAGCCAGCGCCGCCGACAGCGGCTTGAGCACCGCCACGCCGCCGCCTTCGGCGCGCACATACCCGTCGGCGTTGGCCGAGAACGTCTGGCAGCGGCCGGTGGGCGAGAGCATCTGCGCCTTGGCGAAGCCGACGAAGTTGAACGGGCTGAGCAGCACGTGGATGCCGCCTGCCAGGGCCATCTCGCTCTCGCCCCGGCGTAGGCTCTCGCACGCTTGGTGCAGCGCCACCGACGACGACGAGCAGGCGGTGTCCACCACCATGCTGGGGCCGCGCGCGTCCAGGAAGTGCGACACCCGGTTGGCGGTGATGCTCAGCGCGAGGCCGCTGGGGCTGTAGGCGTCGATGGTCTCCGGTTTGCAGCCCTGGAAGCCGCCGTAGTCCGGGGCGCTGGTGCCGATGAACACGCCGGTTTCGGAACCGGCGAGGCTGGCGGGATCGATGGCGGCGTCGTCAAGGGCCTCCACCGCCATTTCGAGCAGCAGCCGCTGCTGGGGGTCCATTCGACTGGCTTCCCGAGGGGAAATCCGGAAGAAGTCGGCGTCGAACTCGGCGATGTCGTGTAGGAACCCGCCGAACGCTGAGTACGTCTTTCCCGGGCGCTGCGGGCTTTTGTCCAGGAAGTACGCGGCGTCGAACCGGTCCGGCGGCACTTCGGTGACCAGGTCCTGCGCCGCCCGCAACGCCGACCACAGCGCGTCCAGGCTGGTGACGCCGCCCGGAAACCGGCAGGAAAACCCCACAATGGCGACTGGTTCACTCATCGGCACCTCTTCCCACGCCATGCCCGGCGCTGTTCACGAAATCGTTCCGGCCAGCGGCTAGCCCGCGCGCACGGTCATCGTCAGTACAGGGGGATTCAGAGAATGGCGCGCCGAGCCGCGTCGGTGTCATTGCTGCGCTGGTACAGCCTGCTGAACACGGCGTCGAGCGAGCGGCCGACAAAGAGCGACCCAGCTTCCAGCGGGGCGCACCACCACGGGCCGAGCGCGCGCCGATTTCCCGCCGCGGCGTCGCACACTATTCCGGCGGCGTCGGCGACGGCGAGCGCGGGCAGGCGATGCATATTGGGGGTGTGCGCGCTCATGGCGGTGTCGACCGCGCCCATGTAGACCGTGCAGACCCGCACACCGTGGGCGCGGACCTCCGGGCCGATCCCGCGCAGCCACACGTCGAAGGCGGCTTTGGACGCCTGGTAGCCGCCCCACCTGGGGTAGGGCGGCGTCCGGATGGCGAAGGTGGAGACGTTGACGATCTTGCCCGCGCCCGCGGCCCGCATGACCGGCAGCAGCCGCAGGGTGAGCTTCACCGGGCCCAGGTAGTTCACCGCGGTCAGGCGCTGGAAGTCGTGATAGCGGTCGTAGCACAGGTCGACGGATCGGCGAATGGAGTGCCCGGCGTTGTTGACGAGAATGTCGACGTTGGCGTGTTTGGCCAACACCTTGTCGACCATCTCGTCGATGAGTTCCGGCTGGGAAAGATCGACCGGATAAGCGGTCGCCTCACCGCCCGCGGCCCGGATCTCCTCTTCCAGTTCCCGCAGATTCGACTCGCTCCGCGCGGCGACGAGGACGTGGGCGCCCGCGGCGGCCAATCGAGATGCCGTCTCCCGGCCAATTCCCCGCGACGCCCCGGTTATCAGCACTGTCTTTCCCGCGACCGCTCGACGCACTCGCTCCTGACTGAGTCGGGGGCGAGAGTAGATTCCGCGGGAGACCATCGTGCGAGCCCACGCGGGCCAATTCCGGGACATAGACATCACCTTTCGCCCTCTTCGCCAGCGAGCGCCATCGACAAAGGACCGCGCGGACGAATCCCGGCGCCACGTCGCGGCCGGAAACCCTCATCCTCTGGGGACGGTACCGCTCCACGCCTGTTCCCGACACCGCGCTAAGGTCCACCGGCACGGTTTCACCCCCACGTGTCATCCACCCCGGCCCCCATTCAATGACGGCGGCATAGGGAGATGGACATTGTCCGGCGTGACAGATTGTCGACTTTTCATTGATCACTTTTCGGTCGCATCGGATCACCAATCAGCTCCGCCCGACCGGTCGCCGACGCCGGGTCGCCGCCGTCGGGCCCGCGACGCCCTGGGCGCGGCTCCTGTGAGCCAGACGGCCTTGACACGACAACCTGTAGGCTACATAGAATCTGCACCTAACATACTTAGGCTGTCAGGGTAAGGGGCTTACGATTACATGGCACAGCTGGATGACATCGATCTGCGGCTTCTGACGCTGCTCCAGGAGGACGGACGCAGCACGCAGGCCGCCCTGGCCAAGGCCGTCGGGCTGAGCGGGCCCTCGGTGTACGCGCGGATCAAGCGGCTGGAGAGCGAGGGTGTGATCCAGGGCTACAGCGCGATCCTCGCCCCCGAAAGCCTCGGGCAGGCGCTGGTCGCCTTCATCCGGGTGGGCACCACGGCCTCGCCGGACGAGCAGGAGCCGTTCGAGTCCTATGTGGAGCGCAGCGGGGCCGTCCTGGAATGCCATGACGTCGACGGCGAGGACAGCTACGTGGCGAAGGTGCGCGTCGGCTCGCCTCAGGAGTTGCGGGTGCTGCTCGCCGAGATCAGGGCGCTGCCCGGGGTGACCAGGACGGTGTCGTCGATCGTCCTGCAAACGGTGAAGGAAATCCGCGGGGGCGCGCACCTGGCTGTGCCGTCCTCCCCCGTGCCGTCCTCCCCCGTGTCGAAAAGCGAGGCGTGATGGGCGAGATTCTGGGACTGGGCGTGCTGCTCGGCGTGGGAGCGGCGCTCTCGGTCGGGCCGATCTTCGTCACCATCCTCCAGGAGGCCGCGGCCCGCGGGTTCGGCGCGAGCCTGCGGGTGATCCTCGGCTCGGCGACCGCCGACCTGATCCTGCTGCTGCCCGCCCTGGCGTTCGCGTGGGTGCTGTCGGCGATCGTGTCGGCCCGGATGTGGGTGAGCCTGGCGGGGGTGGTCCTGTTTGTCGTCTTCGCCGCGCAGGCGGTGTTCGACAGCCGGATGCTCTGGCGCGGCGGCGCGCCGAAGCCGGTCGAAGGTTGGGCGTTCTTCAAGGGCGTGGCCAGCAACCTGGCGAACCCGCTGACCTGGACCTTCTGGGTCGCGACCGGCACCCCGAGCATGCTGCGCGCGCAGGAGTTGGGCGGCTGGCCGGGGCTGGTGGTGTTCACCGCGACCTGGTTCGTGGTCGCTTCGGGCCTGGAGGCCGCCATCGCCTACGGGGTGGCGCGTTCCGGCAAGCGCGTCGGCGTCCGCGGGCAGGCGGTGCTGACCGGTGTCTCCGCACTGGTGTTCGCCGGGCTCGCGGTCGTCCTGTTCGTCCGCGACGTGGCGCCCACGGTATGGGCGTGACGGGTCGGCTGGCGGGTGTGCTCGCGGGATTCGCTGCGTGCTGTTCGTGCGCGTGGCACCCACCGGACGCGCGTGATCGGTCTGCCAGCGGTGGGGTTCACGGGACTCGCGATCGTCCTGCTCGGACGCGGCCTGGTGACCACGGTGCGGATATGGCAAACCGGCCAGCGGTGGGGTTTGTCGGGCTCACGGTCGTGGGCGCCCCCCGGGGCGGGGGCGGCTTCCGCCGCGGCGGACGAGACCACCGCCACCGCCCGCGTGCCCAGGCGGGTGAACGCGGGCGCGAGTTCGGCGCCGGAGGAGAATGGATCGACAATCACCGCGGGGCGGGCGGACTCATCGAAAGAGCGCGCAGCGCACACAGTCGGCATCCATTCGTCGGCTCGGAAACAGGGCGCGGCGAATCGGCCCGCGCGCCTCGGGGCGCACGGGCCGATTCCGGCCGAATCAGCGGTCAGGCGAACACGTACGACAAATCCGTGGGATAGCAGTCCAGGTCAGATTCAAACCTGGCCGCCGCGGCACGGCCCGCGGAAATCGAGGCGTAAATCTCGTCAAGACCGCCGCGGTCCCCTTCCCACAAGGTCGCGTGGAGAACGCGGACGAGTTCGGCGATGGCGGGCAGCGCCTCGGCCACCCACGCCCCCGACGCCGACGGGACCGTGATCCCGCGCCGGGCGAGCCAGCCCAGTTCCAGGGTCGCGGCGACGCTGTCGGCGAAGTCGGTTTCCCGCCGCGACAGGTACCTGATCTGCTCGGCGCAGAACGCCACGCCGAGGGTGGTGTGGTCGACCAGCTCGGCCGCGGCGAGGATGCCGTGGCAGTCGGCGTAGGTCTCCTCCAGCGCCATCCCCATGAACGGGCCCAGTTCCGCGCGGACGCCGATGTCCTCCACCCGCGCGCTCCGCCGCCAGAAGTGCCCCAGGTCGTGCCCGCGGAACCACACCAGCAGGCTGTCGACCAGCGCGGTGGGCGAGTGCTCGGCCAGGCCCGCGTCCGCGCCGAGCACCTTGCGCAGCAGCGGCAGCGAGCACTGGCCGACCCGCTCCTGGAACACGTTGTCGAACACGACGGTGAAGTCCCTGCCGAGCACCGAGGCGCTCGGGGTCTCCAGCGGGAAGAAGTGGGCGAAGTTCTTGTGCCCGAACGCCGACTCCCCACCGGCGAGCACCAGCTGCCCGACGTGCATGTCCGGCTTCTCGTCGGACAGTTCGGCCGGACCGCCCAACGCCGAGGCCGCGGCCGAGCGCATGGTGTCGAAGGCCAGGTCGGCGCGGGTCAGCACCTGCTGGCGGGCGTCGTCGGGAACCACGATGAGCAGGCTCAGCGGGTCCGAAGTGGACCGTGGGCTCCAGGTGCTGAGCCGACCGCAGTAGAACCACGGCTGCCCGCTCGTCGGCGGCTCGATGACGAACGGTTTCCACTCGCCGGTCGCGGCGTGCATCGCGAACAGCTCGGCGGTGTCGGCGACGGTCTCGGCCAGGCCCGGCCGGTCCGCCCGCCGCTCGATGTCCGCGACCGCCCACAGCAGACCGGCGACGCGCCGGGCGAACTCCAGCCGCACGCTGTCACGGCTGTCGCTTTCCGAATGGCGCATTCCGGAGTCGACCATCGCGTAGCAGTCCAGCAACGCCTTGATCTCGACCAACTGCCGCCACGACGCCGGGAACGCCGCGCGCAGCCCGGCGTGGTCCGGGTCGACGCGAAACGCCCGGGTCGTGGGCTGGTCCCGATGCCAGAAGGGGTGGGTGGCGTCGGTCTCCACCCTCGGGTTGACACTCGAATCAGCACGCATGACGCAGCAATCCCCCTGAAGGAAAAGAAAATTGGATGCAAACTCCGCGCCGGACTTCGCCCGGCCGCCGAGTGCGATTACCTGATGGTGTGCCATCCCCGACACTTACCGACTCAGAATATCAGAAACATGGACGAAACCTGAGGTGAGACACATCATTCACCGGTTTGCCGTATCAGGTGCCGCACACCGATCTCGGCGAGGAAATCGGCGCGGAACGGATTGGTGTCGACTTCTGGATCGCCGGTAAAGATTTCCAGACGCAGCGGTGTCTTCTCGTCTACAGGCTCGACGTGATCCGCGGCCAGGTGATAGGCGACCACGAGCGACGGATCGGTCAGCGTGCCCAGGCGCAGCACCCGGACCGCCTCGTCTGGATCGTCGTCGGAGGCGAACATCCGGGCCGGAACGGGGCTGAAGCCCAGCCTGCTCTTGAAGCCGAACAGCCCGGGCTTGGCGATGTGCCCGTAGAGGGCGGGGTCGGTGCCCAGGGAGACGTCGCGGTAGCCGAGGTCGCGGGCGATCTGGAACGCCCGCAGGTACATGGCCCGCACCACCCGGTGCTGCCTGCCGTCCGGCGCGGTGGTGACGAACCGGATTTGCAGCGTGGCCACGTCCGGCCGCTTCCAGCACACGCAGCAGCCGATGAGGGCGTCCCCGTCGAACGCCTGCACCAGCACGTAGTCCTCGCCGTGCGCCAGCAGGTCGGCCCGCTGCCGCCGGGCGAACGGGACGCCGTGGGCCATCGCGGCGATCTGCCGGTCGTACAGGCCAAGGAAGGCGTCGAAGGACTCGTCGGCCAGCGGCGCGACCGTGCGCAGTTCGATGCCCCGGTCGGCGACGAACCGCAGGCCCAGCCGGACGTTTCGGCGCTCATTGACCGAAAGCCGGTCCAGGAACGCCGACTCGGACTCGCCCACCGGGGCCAGCCAGGTGATCCAGGCGGGCTTGACGACGAATCCCGCCCGCAGCAGCCCCGGCCACGACTCCGGGGCCGGGTCCACGACCCGGACCAGGTCGACGTCGCCCCGCCACGCCGCCCAGTCCGTGTCGAGGGCTTCGGCGACCCCGATCCGTCCACTGTGGAGCCCATGGTCCCGTTCGACTTCCACGCGCAATCCCCCTCAGGTTTACCGATTCGGTCGCTAGACGACGGCGGGTTCCGTCCTGGTGAGACGTTCCCGCCGGGCTCGGCGCGGCGCGGCGAGCGTGAGCGTCACGACCCAGGCGCCCGCGCAGCAGCCCGCGACGATGAAACTCAGCGCGTAGTTCCCGTTGAGCGAATAGCTCAGGCCGCCGAGCCAGGTCGCGAACGCCGAGCCCACCGCGCTGGCCACCTGCACGACACCGGTGACCCGGCTCAGTCCGGGGCCAGCGAACAGGTCGCCCACCGCGGCGACGCGGCAGCCGACGATCGCGCCCACCGAGAACCCGAGCAGCACGATCGTGCCCACCAGCAGCGGCAGCGCGGGCAGCGCCCACAGCACGACCAGCCCGACCACGAACACCGCCGCGCCGCCCGCCGCGACCAGTTCCCGCGACCAGCGGTCGGAAATGGCCCCGCCCGCCAACTGCCCGGCCGCGTAGCTCAACCCGGTCAGCCCGAGCAGGAAGCCCGACAGCGACGTTCCCCAGCCTTCCGAAGCCAGGTAAGGAACGATCGTCTGGAAGGTGAAGAAGTCGGTCACGCTCGCGGTCAGCGCGGCGGCGCAGGCGAGCCACAGCACGGGACTGGTCAGCGGCAGCTTGCGCGGCGCGGCAGGCGCGGCTTCCCGCGCCCGCTCCGGCGCGGCCTCGGTGACACCCCGGCTCATCCAGACGAACACCGCCGCGCCCAGCAGCGCGAAGGCCCCGCCGACCAGATAGCCCGAGCGCCAGCCGAATTCCTCCACCACCGAGCCCAAGATGGTGAACAACACGAAGTCGCCGACGCCCAGGCAGGCGTACGCGATGCCGGTCGCCTTGCCGCGGTCCCGGTCGTAGGAAGCGGTGATCAGCACCTGGCTGGCGACCACGAGCATGGTCGTCGCGGTGGCCAGCACCAGCACATAGACCACATAGAACTGCCACAGGCTGTCCAGCAGCGCGCACGCGGAGACCGCGACCGCGAAGGCGGGGAACATGACCGCGACGACCCGCCGCGCGCCAACCCGCGCGACGATCCGGCCCGCCGCCGGCGCGGCGACCAAGCTGGCCAGCAGATAGGTCGCGTACATCCCGGACGCGTCGGCCGCGTCCAGCCGCAGGTCGACCACAAACGCGGTGTAGAAGATGGAGAACCCTTCCACCACACCGAAAAGCACGCCGAGCACGAGTCCGGCCAGCAGCGCGGTCCGCCACCGGCGCCACCACGCGCTCACCCGAGCACCTCCGCCGCCGCCGCGAACCGGGGCGCGCCAAGGACATCGTCGGGCGGGACGTCCTTGTTCGCCTCGTACGCCTCGGCGATCCGCTCGCGGGTGCGGGCGGCGCGGCCCAGCACGACCGCGCCCTCCCCCAGGATCGCCGCCCCCGCCGCGGTGCCCGCCCGGAACCAGGACACCAGCAGGCGCGGGTGGAAACCCATGCGCACCTTGAACCCGTACATGCTGCGGCCCATCTCGATCCGGCGCGCGCCCAGCCGCTCGGCCAGGCGCAGCGTGTGGGCGTAGAGCAGGTAGTAGGTGCCGTATTCCTTGTGGTGCTCGTAGTTCAGGCCCGCGATCCACGCGTACAGCGTCGAATCGTGGTGCAGCAGCACGAAACCGCCGAGCAGCGTGTCGTCCTTCCACACCGTGGCGAAGTGCACCTGGTCGCGCAGGTGCGTGAAGATGCTGCGCAGGCTTTCCGGCGGGTTGATCGACGGCACGCCGTGCCGGGCGCAGACGTCCTCGACCAGCTTGGCGAACCGGGTGAGGTGGTCCGGCTCGATGTCGAAGCTCACCCGCACGCCCAGCGACTCGGCCTTGCGCACCAGCCTGCCGAACTCGCGGCGCACCTTGGGTCGCAGCGCCGCGACGTGCTCGTCCGCCGAGCCGACGAAGTCGACACCGCTGGTGGCCTCGGTGTACATCGGCGTGAACCCGCGCGCGGCGAGTTCGGCGCACAGCGGGTCGCCTTCGGGGATGCCGGGGAATCCGTAGAGCGGGCTGCCCAGGTCTTCCGCGACCTCGCTCATGGTCGCCACCAGGCCGGGCGCGACCACGTCCGCCGGGTCGAGCGAGCAGATCCCGTTGAAGTACGAGTACCAGGAGTGCCCGACCAGCATCCGGGTGCGGAGGATGTCGTGGTCGAACCCGTAGTCGGGGCCGTAGCCGGTGTAGTGCGGGTCCTCGGCCACCTCGTACATCGGCGCCACCGCCCGGATTTCCCCGTCGCGGCGCCAGAGCAGGTGCCGCGCGGCGAACATCGGCGCGGGCGGGGCCTTCTCGTAGGAGCTGAGCCATTCGTGGCTGTGGAAAACGGAACCACCGGCCCCGGACACCACCCGGTTCCAGTCGGCGGCGGCCACCTGGTCGATGGAGTCGACTACTTCCCAGGTTCCCGTCATGACTTCCGCACCGACTTCCACGCGCCGCCGGGCCCGGCGGGCGCCGCGGGCTCGTTGTCGTGGGCTGCCAACGCGTTTCGGTCGCGCAGGACGCTCGCCACCAGCGACAGCGCCAGGCACAGCGCGGCCTGCCGCGGCGGGGACTCCGGGCCGCCCAGCTTCTCGGCCAGTTCCGCCGGACTGGTCCCGTTCCGCAACTCCGCGCGCACTTCGGCGAGGTCGTCCGCCAGCAGGTCCATGGTCCGCGCGCCGTCGACCGACCAGAACTCGTCGGGCATCTCGCGCAGCCGGTTCGCCGCGGCCAGCATGACCGCCGCGTCCGAGACCGTCTCCGTGCCCGCCCGGTGCCGGGTGTCCGGCCCGTGGTCTGCCCCGTACCGAAGATGGTTCCTGGCGCCGGAACCGGCGCGCGTCACGTGCAGAGTCGAGCAGTGGTAATAGTTCTCGCCCCGGTCGAGGCATTCCCGCTGGAGGAGATCGAGCACTTCCGCCAGCGTGCGCCCGGGGTTGAGCTGCGCGGCGCGCACGGCGGTGATGGCGTTGCGCACCACGACCGGCACGGACGAGTCGGTCACGACGGTGATGTCGGCGTCGCCGGGCAGGATGCGGTCGAGTTCCCGCAGCGCCGATGGCGCGGCGGCGCTGCCCAGGGACTGGAACCGCATCACCAGCCGCCCCGCCGTGGACCGCGCCGCGAACCACTCCCAGAACGCCCGGATGAGGTCCAGACCATCGGCCCCCGCCGCGCCCGCGGCCGGATAGGCCAGGCCGGGCGGAACCGGCACGCCGGGCAGATTGGCCGTGACGCAGTCGACGCCGTCGACATCCAGATCCTGGAACTTCCCGGGCATCGCCTGGCAAGGGACGGCCGGGCCGGTGAGCGCGACCGACGCCCGGGTGGCCGCCATCGCGCTGTCGAGGATGTCCACGCCGAGCACGTCGTCCGCGGTGCGCGCCGCGGCCAGCATGGCGATTCCCGAGCCGCACCCGATGTCGAGCACCCGCCCGCGCGGCGCCGCGTTCAGCACCGCCGCGGTGTAGCGGAGCGAGTCGTTGCCGACGTGCACGTCGTCCCCGCCGGTCCCGTAGTCGCGGTCCGCCGCGACGACCAGGCCGCGGAAGGCGGTGACGCGGAACCTGGCCGGTACCAGCCGATCGCCGTTCACCTCGCAGACACCGGCGTCGACCAGCAACCGCGTCGTCGCGCCGTCGACCGAGGCCGCGGGCACGGATTCACCGTGGTGCAACAGGAGCAGGAGCGCGTGCGCGCCCTCCCGCCCGTCGTCTTCTTCCCGGTCCAGCCACGGTTCCCACCCGTCGACCCGCCGTGAGCGGACGAGGTCTATCAGGCTGCTCAAGTCGTGCAGCGCCTGGTTTTCCGACAAGTCAATACCCCCACACCTGCGCGTTGTTCCTTGGCCACGATGAGGCGAACAAAACGATTAGACAACGCTGTTCCCCACCGCTAAGCCGCGGCGAGGCACCCGGACATGACTGTTCCCCCTCGATATTCACGAAATGCCCTGACCCGGACCACACGCCGTCGAACCCCATCGACAGCGGCCGGGCAGCGGCAGAGAGCCCCCGTTACCGCTTTGTAAACTACCTGCGAGTCCGGGCCGCTGGAAGGTGACACATCGCACAGGGTGACGCCCTTTAGGGCAAAGTCGCAGCTCACAGCGAAGGAGATGGCAGCAGTTTCACCCATTGGCAGCAATCGGGTCCCATGCGGGCCCGATATCTCGATCATGGTCGATTCGCTGTGGAAAACCGACGCGTCAGCGGGTGGCGATGAAGTGGTCACCCATAATTCCGACACCCATTACCGTGTCCGGAATATCCGAAACCGCCCGCCGACACCGAAAACAGCAGCGCCCCGGGCGTCCGCCGGGGCACTGCGTGGAATGGGCGGGGACTCAGGCTTTGCCGCGCGACAGCGCCCACGCCAGGACCCAGCAGCCCACGGCGAGCAGGAGGCCGTGGCCGATGCGGGCGGCGGACGGGCCGAAGAACTGCGGGATGAACAGGACCAGCCCCGCCGCGAACGGCAGCGCCGCCCACCCGGGGAACCGGCGGGATCGGCTCATGGCCACCGCGGTCAGCACCCCGGCCGCGCCGAGCAGGAGCATGCCGACGAGGAAGAACGCCGCCGGGGCCGGGTCCAGGCGGACCGTCTCGGTCTGGGCGAGCATGGCGGGGGCGGCGTGCTGGGTGGCCAGTTGGCTGACCGCCTTGATGCCGAAGGTCTCGCCGCCGTAGTAGGGCAGGGTCAGCCCGGCGCCGAACAGGGCGGTGACGAAGGCCGCTGCGGCGGGGCCCTCGCCTCGGGTGCCGCCCACCACGGCGCGTAAGCCCAGCAGGGCCAACGGAAGCAGGATGAAGCCGATCATCGCGGCGGTGTGCGCGAGCGTCCACGCCGTCGACGACATGGCGGCCGCGCCGTCCAGTGTCGTCTCGTCGCGGTAGGGGCGGGTCGCCGGGTAGGCGGCGAACAGCAGCCCGGCGACGGCCAGCAGCACCGGGGCGCCGCGGGCGGCGCCGTTCCCAGCGCCATCAGTGTTCTGGTTGCTGTCAGTGTTCTGCGCGGTGTGGACCACGACGCCCTTCCTCTGGTCGGCCAGTCGCTTTCATGATGTCGGCTGGGATGCGTGCCGTGGGGCGCGTGCGGGGACGTTCACCCGACGGTCATCCAAGAGTCGGTGCTTCAGCGGAACTTAGGCGCGGTGCCCGATCGTTGTCCCATGACCCACACCGTGACGGCGGCGCAGGCCCCCGATGTCCGCCCGCCCGTGGGGCGCGGCTGGACGGCGCGCTACGTCGTGGCCAGCACCGGAATGTGGCTGGCCTTCCTGACTCCCGCGCAGGTGCAGCTCGCCCGGCAGGCGGAGGTGTTCGCCCCGGCCGAGAAGGAGGCGCTGCTCGGCCTGGCGCTCGGCCTCGGCGCGGCGGTGACCGCGGTGGCGGTGCCGCTGCTGGGCGCGGTGAGCGACCGGACCCGGTCCCGCTTCGGCAGGCGCAGGCCGTGGGTGGCGGGCGGGATGCTGGTCGCCGCGGCGGGTTTGCTGGGGCTGGCGGGCGCGGACGGCGCGGCGTCGATGCTGGCGGGCTGGATCGTCGCGCAGCTCGGGCTGGCCGCGGTGCAGGCCGGGCTGGTCGCGACGATCCCGGACCGGGTGCCGCGCCCGCAGCTGGGGATGGTCGCCGGGTGGGCCGGGATGACCCAGATGCTCGGCGCGCTGCTGGGCACGGTGCTGGTGAACCGGGTCGTGGTCGATCTGGCCGCGGGCTATGTCGCGTGCGCGGTCGTCGCGGCGGTGTCGGTGCTGCCGTTCCTCGGCGGGCGGCACGAGCCGACCGAAGCGGCTCCGCCGCGGGCGGCGCGGGCGCGGGTGCGCTGGACCGCGGACCTGAGTTTCGCCTGGGCCAGCCGGTTCCTGGTGATGCTGGGCTTCGCCATGATCACCCAGTACCTCTTGTACTACCTGGGCGACGAGATGCGCGTCGCCGACCCGCAGCGGGCCGCGCTGGTGATCACCGCGGTGACGGTGTTGTGCGCCATGGCTTCCGCGCTGGCGGCTGGCCGCTGGTCCGACCGGGCGGGCCGCCGCCGCGCGTTCGTCGCCGCGGGCGGGCTGTTCATGGGAATCGGCGCCCTGGCGATGGCCGTCGCGCCGGTGTGGCCGGTGGCGATCGGCGCCGCGGCCGTGGTCGGCGTCGGCTTCGGCGCGTTCCTCGCGGTCGACCTCGCGGTGATCGCCTCGGTGCTCCCGTCGGCCGCCGATACCGGCCGGGACCTGGGGGTGTTCGCCATCGCCGCGGCCGCCCCGCAGATCCTCGCGCCCGCCCTGGCCGTTCCGGTGCTCGCGGTCGCGGGCTACCCGGGCCTGTACGTGGTGACGGGACTGGTCGCCATCGCGGGCGGCGCGCTGGTGCTGCGAATCCGTTCCGTGGCCTGACCTTCCACACCCGAACAAGCTGCGACGACAGCGGCCCCGGACGCGTGGTCCGGGGCCGCTGTCTGCCGTCGCGCTTACCAGGCGACGGGCAGGGATTCCAAGCCGTGCACCAGCATGCCCTGCTTCATCCGCAGGTTCGCCACGTCGGTGTCCAGCCGCAGCGTGGGGAACCGGCGGAACAGGCTGCTGATCGTGATCCGCAGCTCCGCGATCGCCAGCGCGGCGCCGAGGCAGTGGTGGATGCCGAAGCCGAACGCCAGGTGCGGATTCTGCGCCCGGTCGGGGTAGAACTCCTCGCCCCGCTCGAACACCTCGGGGTCGCGGTTGGCCGAGCAGACCGCGGCCAGCACGGCGCTGCCCTTGGGGATCACCGTGCCCGCGATCTCCACGTCGGTCAGGGTGATCCGCATCGGGCCGCCGTCGCCGATCGGGTTGATCCGCAGCAGCTCCGGAACGAAGTCGCCGACCACGTCGGGGTTCTCCACGACCCGGGCCAGGTGCTCCGGGCTGCGCAGCAGGGTCAGCACGCAGGCGCCGATCATGCTGACCGTCGTCTCGTGGCCCGCGACCAGGATGGTCATGGCCATGACGATCAGCTCGGCGTGGTCGAGGGCGTCGCGCTCGTCGTGCGCGCTGATGAGCGCGCTGAGCAGGTCCTCGCCCGGCTCCTCGCGGCGGCGGGTGATCAGCTCGTGGATGTAGCCCGCCATCTCCATGCGCTGCTGCACCATCTCCTCGGCGGTGAGGGTGGTGAGCGCGACGATCGCGTTGGACCACTGGCGGAACTTCTCCCGGTCCTCGAACGGCACGCCGAGCAGCTCGCAGATCACCTGCACCGGCAGCGGGAACGCCAGCGCGACGTTGAGGTCGGTCCGCTGGTCGTCGGCCTTGGCCATCTCGTCCAGCAGCGCGTCGGTCAGCTCCTGGATGCGGGGTTCGAGGTCGCGGACCCGGCGGGTGGTGAACTCGCCCATCACCAGCTTGCGCAGCCTGCTGTGCTCGGGCGGGTCGGTGGAGAACAGGCTGTTCGGCGGCATCGGGGCCGCGGTGAGCTTGGGCGCGCCCTCGGCGACCATGGCGGCCCGGCTGAACCGAGGGTCGGCGAGCACGAGCTTGGCGTCGTCGTAGCGGCTGACGATGTAGCCGAGGTCGCCGCTGGGCAGCACGACCTGGGCGACCGGGTCCTGCTCGCGCAACTCGGCGTACACCGGCGGCATCTCCGTCGCCGAGGGGCGGTGGAACGGGTAGTGCCTCGGGCAGCCGGTCGTTGGGGTGTCGACGGCGGTCTCGGCGTCCATGTATCGGCTCTCCTGGGCTCGCGCGGAGTCTGGCCGCTCCATGGTTCCCGAACAGGCTGAGCCGAGGCTTATGCGGCGCTATGCCAACGGATTCCGCCGCTGGTCACCGCTGTCCCGAGGTGACGCGCTGGCGTGTGCCGCGCTGGATCGCGACGTGCGCCAGCCAAGCCAGGCCGAGGGTGAAGCCGGGCGCGGCCTGGGTGTTGGACTCTGGCAGGACGGTGAACGCGACCAGCACCGCGGTGGGCGGCGCCCAGTGCCGCAGCACGGCGACCGGCACGAACGGCAGGGCGGCGCCGACCGCGGCGAGGGGGATGACCCAGCCGCGGTGCTTGATGGCCTCGAACGCGGCGAAGACGACGCAGAACCCGGCCAGGGCCAGCCAACCAGGGTGGCGGCGGCGGTGCGCGAGATCGGTCACGGATGCACTCCGGCGGTAGTCGGAAAGGGAGACGGGGAGCTGCCGCGCAGGTTTCCGCTCGGCGGGAACCGACCGCTGCTCGGGACACGGTAGAGCACCGCGAGCCGGAGCACCATCGGCGATCGGCGGCGGGAGAACGCCCGCCGCGACGGAATCCGGGGAAAGCGACAACCGTGAAGCGGCGGTCACCGACGCCAGGGAAGCGGAAATCCGACCGATATATTCGATATATTTACGCGCCACCTCCCGGTTGTCGCCCATACTAGTCGGGATGGCCAAGGCAGCGCTGACACTGGGGCTAAAGCCGCGCTTAACCGCGCCGTAGCCCCTGGTGAGCAGCGGCGATAGGGGTGGTGACCACTACTCTTTCGCCCGTTCAGACCAACAGCGCGGCCATTCGCGGAACCGGGAGGTAACGGTCAGCGGAAATCTGAGACGACCATTCATCAGGTGGCTGACTCGTGTAAGGATAAATAGCCGACAACAACCACAGGACGTCACACAGGGGGTATGCGTGCGGTTCGAGGTTTTGGGTCCACTTTCGGTGGTGGACGTCTGCGTTAACGGAACGAGAAGTTCTCTCTTACCCAGTGCGAGCAAGAAGCGAATCTTGCTCGCCGCCCTGCTGTCCCGGGTGGACGAGGTGGTGTCCACCCAGAGCCTGATCACCGAGATCTGGGGCGACCAGCCGCCCGCGAAGGTCCGCGGCGCGCTGCACGTCTACATGGCGCAACTGCGCAACCGCCTGTCCGAGGGCACCGCCCCGGACCGCCAGGCCACGATCGTGACCGAGGGCCCGGGCTACCTGCTGCGGCTCGGCGGAGCCGAACTCGACCAGCACGAGTTCGACGCCCTGCTCACCCAGGCGCGGACGCTGCTGGACAGCGGCGACCTGCGCACCGCGGACCGCGCCGTCCGCCAGGCTCTCGGGTTGTGGCGCGGACCGGCCATCGCCGGGCTGACCGAGGGCCCGATGCTCGGCGTGTTCGCCACCTGTCTGGACGAGGAGTACGTCGCGGCCCTGGAGCTGCGGCTGGAGATCGATCTGCTGCTGGGCAGGCACCGGGCCGTCATCGCCGAGCTGATCCGCCTGGTCCACGACTACCCGCTGCGGGAGACGTTCTACCGGCAGCTCATGCTGGCCTTCTACCGGTCGGAGCGCCAGGCCGACGCGCTCAACTGCTTCCGCCAGCTGCGGCGGCGGCTGCGGGAGGAGCTGGGGGTCGAGCCGTGCAGGCCGATCCAGCAGCTCCACCAAGCGGTCCTGGCCGCGGACCCGGCCCTGGACCGGCCCATGGCCGACCCGATGGCCGACGTCGCGGTGTCCTAGAGACCCGCAGCCGGATCGGCCGCACAGCGCCGTGCGGCCAACCCAGCTCCCAGCGGCCTCCAGCGAACGCTCAGCGGGCGAGGGCGGCCGACACGACCCCCCACAGCGAGGCGGGGGTGGCGAACGCCTCCTGGCTCAGGTCGTCGTCGGAGATCGTCACGTCGTAGGTCTCTTCCAAGCGCACCAACAGGTCCACCAGCGCCAGCGAGTCCAGCCCGGCGGCCCGCAGGCTGGCCTCGGCGCTCACCGATGACAGCCGCGGCAGCGCCTCGGTCAGCACGGCCACGAATCGGTCATCCCACACAGCGGTCTCCATCTCAGCCTCCATGGACTTCACGATCGGTTCCCGAACCAGACACAGACGAGTGGCGGACACGACCGCCCCGCCGCTGACCACGACCTCGGCCGCCGCTGGCCTGCTGAGGAAGCCGATCAGGCTGGCGGTGGCCCCGTAGGCGCCCACGTTGGGGATCGCCAGCGTCTGTCCCACCCGGACCGGGGGGACGTCGGCGGCGCCGCGCCCGAGCGTGTCCGCGGGGGTGCACAGCGGCCCCACCAGCCGGGTCTTCACCGCGGGCGACGGTTCGTCATCGGCGGCATCGGCGGCGAACGGCAGGGCGGTCGCTGAAAGCGGCAGCAGCCGCCCGATCCCGGACAGCCCGCCGAGGTGGTTGATCCCGGTGTCGAGCACCGCGAACCGGCTTCCCCGGCTGTCCTTGACGTCGCTGACCGTGCACAGCAGGGTCCCGCTGTCGCCCACCAGGTGCCGCCCGCTCTCGAAGAACACCCGGGTCCCGCCGGAGCGCCACGCGGGGAAGTGCTCGTCCAGCGCCGCCGACACCGGCTCGCGCAGTCCCGGGTACCGGGGCCGCTCGCCCTCCTTGGCGAACGGGCAGCCGAACCCGCCGCCCAGGTCGAGCACGCGCACCTCGATCCCCAGCGACTCGGCCAGCGACGCCGCCGTGGCGATCGAGCCGCGCATCTCGGCGACGAGGCTGTCCTCGTCGTAGGCGTTGGTCAGCGGGAAGAAGTGGAATCCCGCCAGCCGCACCCCGGCGACCACGCGCAGCGCGTCCCGGTGCGACAGCAGCGTTTCGACGTCGGCGCCGAACTGCGACGCCTCGCCGGTCATCCGCATCCCGGCGCCGCCGGGCGCCTCGGCCCCGTTGACCCGCAGCGCGCAGTCGACCACCCGCCCCAGCGACCGGGCCACCTCGGCGACCCGCCGCAGGTCCACCAGCGACTCAACGCTGAACGTGCCGACACCGGCGGCGATGGCCGTGCGCAACTCGACCGCGGTCTTTCCCGGTCCGGTGTAGAACATCTCCGCCGGGTCGGCGCCCGCGGCGAGCGCGGTGGCGAGTTCGCCGGACGAGGACACCTCGGCCTGGCACCCGCCCGCCAGCAGCGTCCGCACCAGGTCGACGTGCGGGTTCGCCTTGAGCGAGTACAGCACCGTCGCGCCGACGGGCACGGTGTCGCGCAGGTCGGCCAGCGCCTGGCGCACCCGGTCGAGGTCGTAGACGTACATCGGGCTTCCGTAGTCCGCGATGAGCGCGGCGGCCCGCTCGGCGTCGATCACTGGGGGCTCCCGGTCCGCAGCAGCGCGCGCAGCCGCTTCTTGTCGGTCTTTCCGTTGGCCGTCAAGGGAAACTCGTCGATCCGGTGGCACCGCGCGGGCACCTTCGCCGGTTCCAGCAGGGCCGCCAGGTCGGCCAGGACGGCGGCGCCGTCGCGGTCGGACACCACGACCAGGTCCAGGTCCCACTCCCCCTCCGGGGGCAGCGCGGCCGCGGCGGCGACGCCGTCGACCCGCGCGGCGGCGGCCTCGACCTCGACCAGGCTGGCCCGCACGCCGCGGCGCTTGAACTGGTCGTCGCGGCGGCCGTGGAAGTAGAGGTGGCCCTCGGCGTCGAGGTGGCCGTAGTCGCCGGTCCGCAGCCTGCGCTCGCCGGTGGCGGGGTCGGTGTCGTAGCGCTGCGCGGTCAGCTCGGGCGCGCCCCGGTAGCCCGCCATCACGTGCGGGCCGAGCACGGTGATCTCCCCGACCGTGCCCGGCGGGACAGGTTCGCCGTCGTCGCCGAGGACGCGGACCTCGGTGCCGGGCAGCGCGGTGCCGACCGAGCCGGGCTTGCGCCGGTCCACATCGGGCTCGGCGATGGTGACCCGCTTGCACTCGGTGATCCCGTACATAGCCACAATCGCCGCGTTCGGGAACACCGCGCGCAGCTCGGCGATGTCGGCCGCGGTCAGCGCGGCCCCGGTGTTGGTGAACATCCGCACGTGGTCGGGAACCGCGCCGCGGCGGGCCAGTTTCGCCAGCATCCGCGCGGTCGAGGGCACGATCGGCAGGACGGTCGCCCGTGTCTCGCGCAGCGTCTTGAGCATCCCGATCGGGTCGTCGGCGTCGGCGAGCACGAGTTCCGCGCCCGCCAGCGCGGCCAGCAGCACCTGGTAGAGGCCGTAGTCGAAGGACATCGGCGAACCGACCAGCACCACATCCGTGTCCATATAGGACAATCGGGCGGCGATGGCGCGGGCGGCGAACACCACCGCGGAATGCGGGCACACCACGCCCTTGGGCGCGGCGGTGCTGCCCGAGGTGTAGATCAGCATCGCGGTGTCCTCGCCCGCGACGTGGGCAGGCGCGTCCGGCCCGTCACCCGCGACGATCTCCTCCAGCGACAGCACCGGGCACGGCACGTCCGGCCGCGCGGCGGCCGGGGCGACCAGCGCGGTGGGCTCGGCGTCCTCGACCACCCCGGCCAGCGCTGCGGGCGGCAGGTGCGGGCTCAGCGGCACCAGCACCGCGCCCGCGCGCAGCACGCCGAACACCACCGCGGCCAGCTCGTGCCGGTTGCGCGAGCACAGCGCCACCCGGTCGCCGGGGCGCACCCCGGCCTCGGCCAGCGAGCGCGCCACGGCCCTGGCCGCGGTGTGCAGGTCGGCGTAGGTCCACGCCCCCGCGGCGTCGCGGACCGCCGCCGCGTCGGGGGCGCGGCGCGCCGCGTCGTCCAGAATCCCGGCGACCCCGCGCGCGGTCGGCGACAGCACCGCTGTCCCCACGCCCACCGAGGTCTTCCCCACTGCCAACGTTTCCGCGGTCATCGTCTCAGCGGTCATGGTCTCAGCTGGCAAGGTTTCGGCGGTCATCGTCTCGGCGGGCATGGTTTCGGTGGCCGTCCTCATTGCGGCCACGTCCGCTCGGTCGCCTCCGGCAGGCCGTCGAGGATCTCGAACACGGCGCTGGTCGCGGTCAGGCCCGCGCCGCTGCCGACCATCAGGACCCGGTCGCCCGGCTTGACCACGCCCGTGACGATCAGGTGCCGCAGCCCGGCGAACTGGTCGCCCGCGCCCAAGTGGCCGTGGGTCCGGGCGAACGACCAGGTGGTCTGGTCCTCGTGCAGGCCGACCAACTGGCTGAGCTGCCAGTCCAGCTTGGCCCGGCCCGCCGCCGGGATGACCGCGGCGGCCAGGTCGGCGAAGTCGGTCTTCGCCTCGGCCAGGGCGCCCGCGATGGCGCCCTTCACCGCGTCCGCCAGCCGGGTGGTGGCCGCGCGCATCCCGCCGTGGTTGGCGAAGTGGTGGCTGATCCGGCTGGTGAGGTCGAGCGGGCCGGGCTGGGGGGCGTCGTGGAACCGCTCGCCGCGCAGCACCTGCTCCAGGCCGTTGTCGGCCACCGTCGCGGTCGACAGCAGCTTCGCGAAGCCGCCTTCGGTGGACAGCAGCATCGCGGCGCCGCCGTCGCCGTAGGGCAGGCCGCGCTCGGTGCGCCAGCGGTCCACCCCGGGCAGACAGAACCGGTCGCCGGTCGTCAGCAGCGCGGCGCCGCCCCGCTCAAAGACCAGCCGGGACGCGGCCAGGTCCATGCCGCTGACCGCGGCGTTGCACTGCTGCTGCAGGTCGAAGGCGACGACCCGGTCGCCCACGGCGTGGCGGGCGACGTAGGACGCGGCGGGCCACATGTCCACGCCCTGGTACCAGAGGCTGGAGTGGAAGACCAGGCGGATGTCGGCGACGTTCACCGCGGAGTGGGTGATCGCGTCGCGGGCGGCCAGCACCGCCATCTCCGGCCCGGCCAGCTCCGGCTCGACCAGCACGGACGTGATGCCGTTGGCCGCCAACTCCTCGGCGTCGTACGCGCCCGCGGCGACCGCGTCCGCCGCGGTGGCGGGTGGCGGCAGATACACGCCGAGTCCCGCGACGTAGATATCCTCCCACTGCATGTCCTGCTCCATTCGTGTCCAGGCTGGCGCGCTTCAGCGTCGTCCGAACGGCTGATGCGCGGCTTAGGGCGCGCTTTCCAGCCGTCGCGGGAGCAGGCGCGCGGCCAGCGCGGCGCCGACGAGGGTCACCGTCGCGGCCACCCCGAGCGACACCGCCGCGGCGTGGTCGAAGGTCTCGCGGTCGCCGAGGTCGGCGACGAGCCGGTTGAGCATCGCCCCCACCACCGCGACGCCCAGCGCCCAGCCCAGCTCCTGCATGGTGTCGTTGACCGCGGAGCCGGAGCTGGCCCGGTCGTCGGACAGGCTGGACACCAGCACGTCGGTGGCGACCGGGCTGGCCACGCCGAAGCCGACGCCGACCGCGGCGAGCCCCACCGCGATCGTCGGGTAGTCGTGCCCGAAGAAGCCGAGCACGGCGATGCCGGTGGCGGACAGCGTCATGCCCGCGCCGACCGTGGCCGCCACCCCGAGCAGTCCGCGCAGCCGCGGCGAGAGCGCCGTGCCGACCAGCACCGTCAGCGCGACCGGCCCGATCGCCAGGCCCGCCTGGAACGGGCTCATCGCCAACTGGACCTGCAACCGCTGGGTGAGGACGAACAGCGAGCCCGCGAGCCCGAAGAACATCAGCATGTTGCCCAGGGCCGACCCGGCGAACCGCCGGTCGCCGAGCAGGGCCAGCTCGATGAGCGGGTAGGGCGCGGTGCGCAGCCGCCGGACGAACGCGACGCAGGCCGCCGCGGTCACCACAGCGCCGACCGCCACTGTGAAGCCGACCCGGCCGTCCGCGCCGAATTCGATCACGGTGTAGACGAGCCCGCCGATGGCCAGCACCGACAGCACCGCGCCCACCGGGTCGGTCGGCCGCGCCGCCGGGTCAGCGGACTCCCGCACGAAGAACACGCTGGCGATCACGACCCCCGCCACCAGCGGCACGTTCAGCAGGAACACCGCGGCCCACCCGATGTCGTCCACGACCAGCCCGCCCAGGACCGGCCCGACCGCCACGCCCAGCGCGGCGATCGCGCTCCACACCGCGATCGCCGTGGCGCGCTCGCGCCGGTCGAAGGCGTGCAGCAGGATCGACAGCGTCCCGGGCATCACGAACGCCGCCGCGACGCCGAGCACCGCGCGCACCGCGATCAGCTGCCAGGCCTGCGTCGCCATCGCCGCGACCAGCGAGGCCACCGCGAACGCCACCAGCCCGCCCAGCGTGAGCCGCTTGCGGCCCCACCGGTCGGACCAGACACCCGCCACGATCAGCAGCCCGGCGAACGCGACGGAGTAGCTGTCCACGATCCACTGGACCTCGGCCAAATCGGCGCCGAGGCCGCGCATCATCGCGGGAATAGCGACGTTGAGGGCGGAGTTGTTGAGGACGACCACGCATAGCGCGAGGCCCATCAGGACCAGCACGACCCAGCGGCTGGTTCTGGCTTCGGTCGTGACCACGGTCGGCTCCTCGCTCGGGCGATGCGGCGTCCTGATGGAGCCACAGCGGCCTTAAGCGCCGATGTGCGCGGAGGCTAAGCACCCGGCCGAACGAGGAGCCGTCATGGCGACTTGGGCAACTGCGGAAACACGATCGCGGCGATCGCCTTGGCGGGCCCGCAGGGATCGGCCTCGCCGATGTCCGCGGTCACGTAGACCGACGCGGTCTCCCGAGTGCCCGGCTGCCGCTCGATGTGCGCGGTGACGACCTCGCAGCGGTCGAACTCGTCGTCCTGCCATCGGGACACGAACGCCTCGCGGCCCGCCACGGCCTCGGGAAGGTAGTCCTCGGCCAGCGGCCAGTCGCTGATCTCCATGGAGACCTCGACGTCCCCGGAGTAGCCCCAGGTGCAGCGGTGGTTGGCCAAGTGGCTCCGGTACGACCCGTAGGCATAGGGCATGACTTCCCTGAACTGCGGGTCGGTCAGCAGCCTGCACGGGTCCACATAGGCCAGTGAGTTGTCGGCGTAGTCGACGCGCTTGACCTTGTCCCCGGCGATGATCCCGGCGGCGCCCTTGAGCGCGGCGTCGGCGAGGTCGCAGAGCTTGTCCGGGTCGACTGACGGCTCGCCGTCCTCGTCCGGCTCGGTCTGCGCCCCGAAGGTCAGCATCCCGTTGTTGCCCGCGAACACCATCGCCGTCTCGCAGCCGCCCCAGATGTCGTCGTGCGGCTCGCGCACCCGCAGCGCGCCGGGCAGCCAGTCCCGGCGGGTCAAGTCGCGGGTGTTGAGGTCCGGCCCCGCCCCCTCCAGCGCCACCACCACCCGCGCGTCGATTCCCGCCACCCGGACGAACAGCGCGCAGTAGTCCATCGACCCGGACTTCACGTTGCTGTGCCGCGCGTGCTCACGCAGCGCGGCCCCATCGATCAGGCCGCACAGGTCGACCGAGCGCAGGTCGCCCAGCCCGCCGTCCGGCCCGCTCACCCGCAGCGCCACGGCGCTCGCCGCCTCGTTCGGCACGGCCGCGCCCGACACCGTCGCCGTGCAGCCGCCGAGCGCCAGCAGGGCGCCTGCCAGCACGATCCGCCACTTCATGTGTCCCCCAGTCCGATCTCTTGGTCAGCAACCATGTCGATGGGGGACGGCACGGCATTACCAGGCGCGCGCCACTAGGCTCTCGAAGATCCTTTGGGCGGGGAGGGCACATGGAACCAGGCGATGCCGGATGGACGCCCGGGGACGGAGCGTTTGTCGACAGCGTGTCGCACGATCGCGAGGTGCTGGTGGTGGGCGCCTATTTCGCCGATCTGATTTTCCGGGGCGTGTCCGGGGCGGTGCGCCCCGGCCGCGAGACCTTCGCCGGGGCGCTGGATCTGGTGCCCGGCGGCGCTTTCACCGTCGTGATGGCGCTGCGCAGGCTGGGGCGGGATGTCGTGTGGGCAGCCGACTTCGGCGACGACCTGTTCAGCGGGCACGTGCTCGCCGCGGCCAGGGAAGAAGGTTTGGACGAGAGCGGCTTCCGGCACCATCCGCGGCCGGTGCGCAGCGTCACGGCGGTGCTGTCGCATTCCGGGGATCGGGCGATGGTCAGCTATCAGGACCCGGTCGGCTCGCGGCCGCTCGCCGAGCTGCTGCGGGCGCACCGGCCGCGGGTGCTTTTCCTGCCGCTGCTGCGCTACGGCGCGGACGTGGTGGCCGCGCTGGAGACGGCCCGCCGGTCCGGGGTTCGGGTAGTCATGGACTGCCAGGACGTCCCCGCCACGCTCGACACCCCCACGGTGCGCGAAGTCCTCGCCCTGGTGGACGTCTTCGTCCCCAATCTGGCCGAGGCGGTGCGTCTGACCGGCGCGGCCACGCTCGACGGCGCGCTGGAAGCCCTGGCCCGACTCGTGGACACGGTGGTCGTCAAACGCGGCGGTGACGGCGCGACCGCGGTCCGGGGCGGCACGCGCTACGACATCGCCGCCCCGGTCGCCGCCGTCGCCGACACCACCGGCGCTGGCGACTGCTTCGACGCCGGTTTCGTCCACGCTTACCTTGCCGGGCAAGACCTTCCCGACTGCCTGGCCACCGCGGTCGCCTGCGGCGCCGCCGCGACCACCGGCCCCGGTTCCCGCGCCGCCCTGGACATCGCCGGGTTGCCGCGGTGGCTTTCCCGGGTTCCCAAGCCGGTCGTCCGGCACCCGCGTCCGTCCGTCGACGGCGGCCTTGAAAATCACCGCCTGCCCGCGAGTCCGCCCTGGTAAAGTCCTCTTGATCTTGGCTGGTCGCGTCGCCGGAGCCGTTGCTGGCGCGCGGCGAGACCCGGTGGGCCGGTCGGGGGTGCGCGGTGCTGCGAGTTCTGGTCACGGACCTCGACGGAACGCTTCTCGGTGGCGACCGGCGCGATCGGGACCGGCTCCGCGCCGCGCTGGCCGGGCGCCCCGAGATCGTGGTCGTCTTCGCGACCGGCCGCGGGCTGCCCTCGGTGCGCCCGCTGCTGCGCGACCCGCTGGTGCCGAAGCCGCGCTGGATCATCGCCGATGTCGGGGCGAGCGTCATCGACGGCGCGGATCTGCGGCCGGTCACGAAGCTGCGCCGGGTGCTGCGGGCGGGCTGGCCGGGAGCCCGACGAGTGCGGGCCGCGCTGGGCCACTTCCCGGGTTTGGTTTACCAGGAGGGAATCGCGCAGGACGGGCGCTGCTCGTTCCACCTCGCGCCGGAAAACCTGACTCCGGACCTCACCGCCGCGGTGCGGGCGCTCGGCTGCGCATGGCTGTACTCGGCTGACCGCTATTTCGACGTGCTGCCCCCGAAAGCGAGCAAGGGCAATGCCCTGGCCGTTCTCGCCGACGAACACCGGTGGCCGCTGTCCTCGGTCCTGGTCGCGGGCGACACCATGAACGACCTGTCGATGTTCCAGCTCGGCGCGCACGGCGTGCTGGTCGGCAACGCCGAGCCCGCCCTGCTCGCCGCGGCTCCCGAGGACGCGGCGGTCCACCGGCCCGCCGAGCCGGGCGCGGCGGGCATTCTCCGCGCCCTGCGGGAACTGGGCTGGGTGGACGGCGACCACCCGCTGGTGATCGGGTACCACCGTCCGCCGGTGACCTGGACCCCGACCGGATGGCAGCCGCCCACCAGCCCCAATGGCATTCTGCCGACACTGCGCACGGTGTTCACCGAAAACCCGAACGCCGTCTGGGCCACGGCAGCGGTCCTGGGGTCCTCGGCGTCGACCGCCCGCCTCGACGGACACGACACCGGGATGCCGCTGTCGTTCCTGCCGATGAGCCGCGCCGAGTGGGCCGGGTACTTCCACCGTGCCTGCAAGGAGATCCTGTGGCCGGTGCTGATGTCCCAGCCTCGGCGACTGCGGTTCGACCCGGACGCCTGGGCGCGCTACCGCGGGGCGAACGCCCGATTCGCCGACCACATCAACGCCCTGGCCGCGCCGGAGGCGACCGTCTGGCTGCACGACTACAACCTCTGGCTCACCCCGGGCCTGCTCCGCCAGGCTCGGCCAGACCTGCGGATCGGGCTGTTCCACCACACCCCTTTCCCGCCACCGGAAGTCTTCGCCGCGCTGCCCGTCGCCGCCGAGATCCGCGCTTCCCTGGAATGCCTTGACTGGGCGGGATTCCACACCCTGGTCTTCGCCGACCACTTCCGCCGCACGCTCTCCGGCTCCGCCCGGCAGCCGCGCGTCGGCGTGCACCCGCTGGGGGTGGACCGCGCTGCCGTCGAAACCCTGGCCCGCGCCCGAAAACAGCCCGTCCGACCGCCGGATTCACCGCTGGTGCTCGCCGTCGAGCGGCTGGACTACGCCAAAGCCCCGGTGCGGAAGGTCGACGCCGTCGACGCGCTGCTCACCCGATGCCCCCGATTACGCGGACGGTTGCGGTTCCGCCTGGTGTGCCCGCCGCCGGAACCGGGAATCACCGCCCACGACACGACCCGGCGAGCCCTCGAACGCCGCGTCGCCGAGGTCAACAACGCCTGGCGCACCGCGGACTGGCGCCCCGTGGACTACCTGCCGCACAGCCTGCCCTTCGCCGAAGTGGTCGACCACTACCTCGCCGCCGATGTCTTCTGGGTGACCTCCCTGCAAGACGGGATGAACCTGACCGCCAAGGAGTTCATCGCCGCGCAGGCGGCCGTTGACCCGCCCGGCGTCCTGGTCCTGTCCCGGCACACCGGCGCGGCCACCCAGCTCGGCCCAGCCGCCCTGCTGACCGACCCCCACTCCCCCACCGACCTCGTTGACGTCCTGCACCAAGCCCTCAGCCTCACCCCACACCAACGGCGCGCCCACGCCGACGGTCTCCGCGCCCTCTTGGACGCCCAGCACCCCGCCGACTGGGCGTTCGACATCGTCACCGCCATCCACCGCGCCCGCGCGCCCCACCCGACCCCGCCGCCGGACAGGTTGTAGCGGCAGCCGGTGACGGTGTGCCACGTCATCTTCTTGCCGGTGACCGAACCGCAGACCCCGGCCGTAGTGATCTTGACCCGGCACTGGACCGTGATCAACGCGGCCGCCGTCGGTCGTCTCCGGGTCCACTGAGGCGCGCGACACGTCGGCGCCGCCGCCGACCGTCCACTGGTACGTTTGGCCGAGTGGGGGCATCACCGGCCAGCAGGCACCGGCGGCGGACGGTGATCACCCGTGTCTTCGTCGCGGTGGCGATCGCCCTCCTGATGGCCTGCTGCCCGATCGGCGACGGCGTCCCCGGCGCGCACCCCACCGCGGCCCAGACCGGCTGGCACCACGACTGCGGGGCCTCCGGGCACGACGAGCACCACCCGGCGGCCGACGCCGTGTGCGCGGCCCCCCGCGGCCCGCAGACCGGCGACCCGGGCGCGGACCTCCCCGCCCTTGCCCTGCCCGCGCCCGTGAGCCACCCGGTGGCCCGGCCGGGGCTGCCCGCGCGCGTCGAGCGCGGGACGGTGCTCTCCGGGCGCGACTTACTGATCGAGATCTCGATAGCGCGGAGCTGACAGGGCCACGGCATTCGACCGACGCGCGATCCGCGTCTCGGACGATGCCGAGCGGCCTGTCACGTTCGCTTCCGCCCGCGCGTTGGGGCGGAAAACCTTGGAATCGAGATCACGATGACCACAACCGTGCCCCCATTCCTGGGCGGGCCCGCGCCGGTGCTGCCCGCCGCCGCGACCTGCCGCACCCCGGCGAACGCCGTGGGCAACACCCCGGTGCTCTGGGTGGACCGGCCGCTGTCCCCGGCGGGCCGGGGGTTCTGGGCCAAGCTCGAAGCGTTCAACCCCGGCGGCGGGATGAAGGACCGGCCCGCCCTGCACATGGTCGCCCAGGCGCGCGCCCGGGGCGAGCTGCGGCCGGGCGCCATGATCGTGGAGTCGACCAGCGGCACGCTGGGCCTGGGCCTGGCCCTGGCGGGCATCGTCCACGACCACCCGGTCACGCTGGTGACCGACCCAGGGCTGGAGCCGATCCTGCACCGGATGCTGCGCGCGTACGGCGCCCGGGTCGAGGTGGTGACCGAGCCGCACCCGGTGGGCGGCTGGCAGGAGGCGCGGCGCGCGCGGGTGCGGTCGATCATGGCCGCGAACCCGGGCGCGTACTGCCCGGACCAGTACCACAACCCGGACAACGTGGCGGCTTACGCGCCGCTGGCCGCGGAGCTGGTGTCACAGCTCGGGCGGATCGACGTGCTGGTGTGCTCGGTGGGCACCGGGGGGCATTCCGCCGGGATCGCGCGGGAGCTGCGGGAGCACTTCCCGGATCTGCGGCTCGTCGGCGTGGACACGGTCGGGTCGACCATCTTCGGGCAGCCCGCTGGGCACCGGCTCATGCGCGGGCTCGGGTCCAGCATCCACCCGCGCAACGTCGACCGCGCCGCGTTCGACGAGGTGCACTGGGTGGCCCCGGCCGAGGCCGTGTGGACGTGCCGGACGCTGGCGGCGTCCCACCACGCCAGCGGCGGCTGGAGCGTCGGGGCGGTCGCTCTGGTCGCCGGGTGGTTGGCCAGGACAGCGGACCCGCACACCCGGATCGCCGCCGTGTTCCCCGACGGCCCGCTCCGGTACTTCGACACGGTCTACAACGACGAGTTCTGCGCCGCGCACGGCCTCCTCGACGGCCCGCCGCCCAGCGAGCCCGACCACCTGGACCGGCCGACGGACCGCGTGGTGACCCGCTGGACCCGGTGCGCCACCGTCGTCGCTCCCGGCGAGAGGGCGGGCACGTGACCGGGATTCTCTCCGGCTACCGGTCGTTCGGGGCCGCGACGCGGCTGCTGCTGCTCAACCAGCTCACCATCAATCTCGGCTTCTACATGCTCATGCCCTACCTGGCGGTGCACCTGTCCGGCGACCTGGCGCTGGCGGGATGGACGGTCGGGCTCATCCTCGGGGTCCGCAACTTCGCCCAGCAGGGCATGTTCCTCATCGGCGGCACGCTCGCCGACCGGATCGGCTACAAGCCGCTCATCGTGGCGGGCTGCACGCTGCGCACGGCGGGGTTCGCGCTGCTCGGGATCGCCGACGCGGTGCCAGCGCTGCTGGTCGCCTCGGTGGCGACCGGGTTCGCCGGGGCGCTGTTCAACCCGGCGGTGCGGGCCTATCTCGCGCACGACTCCGGCGCCCGGCGGGTCGAGGCGTTCGCCCTGTTCAACGTCTTCTACCAGGCCGGGGTCCTGCTCGGGCCGGTCGTCGGGCTGGCGCTGACCGCGGTGGACTTCCGGCTCACCTGCCTGGTCGCCGCCGCGGTGTTCGCCGTGCTGACCGGGCTGCAGATCAGGGCGCTGCCCTCGGCCAAGGCCGAACAGGCGGCGGAGCGGGAACCGGTGACCGCGGTCTGGCAGTCCGTGCTCGCCAACCGCCCGTTCCTGCTGTTCGCGGCCGCGATGATCGGCTCATCGGTGCTGTCGTTCCAGGTGTATCTGGCGCTCCCGCTGGAGGCCCGCCGGATAGCCGGGGACGCGACGGCGGGGACGGTGCTGGTCACCGCCGTGTTCGTCGTGTCCGGCGGGCTCGCGATCGCGGGGCAGCTGAAGGTGACGGCCTGGTTCACCCGCAGGCTCGGCCCCACCCGCAGCCTGATCACCGGCGTGGCCCTGATGGGCGCGGCGTTCGTGCCGCCCGCCCTCACCTCGGCGGGCACGTGGACCTCGCCGGTGCTGCCCTCGGCCGCGCTGTTGCTGAGCGCGGCGCTGCTGGCGCTGGGCACGATCGTGGTGTTCCCGTTCGAGCTGGACATGATCGTCACGCTGGCCCGCGACCGTCTAGTCGCGACGCACTACGGCCTCTACAACACGATCGTCGGCGTCGGCATCCTGCTGGGGAACCTGCTCACCGGCACGGCCCTCGACCTGGCGCGCGCCGCGGGCCTGTCGTGGCTGCCGTGGGTGGCCCTGGCCTGCCTGGGGCTGCTGTGCGCCGGGTCGGTCCGGGCGCTGGCCCGGTCCGGCAGGCTGACTCCGGCACCGGAACCTCGTCCGGCGCAACGGGTGTAGGGCAGGGGGGGGGGGGGGGGGGGGGGGGGGGGGGGGGGGGGGGGGGGGGGGGGGGGGGGGGGGGGGGGGGGGGGGGGGGGGGGGGGGGGGGGGGGGGG